>CAKKST010000001.1 GCA_919903585.1 Nitrospiria bacterium
TTTTACTTCTTTTTTTAGAGATGTATTTGGAAAAAAAGGAATCTATTTTATTAAGCATGGTCATTACCTTTATTACTCATCTTGCATAAAATATTTATCAATTATAAAAATAATAACAGGTTAAACGCAAAAAGGCAAGGAAGCTGATGGTTGCGGTATGACATTTCATTTTTTTGCTGGAGAGATAAATAAGATTGTGCTATAAAATCCGTGCTGGTTATATATCCAGAACAACAGGCGCCATGAATGTAATAGAAAAGGAGTATAAGAAGGCATCCCTAAGGCAAAGAAGTAAACAAAGACCTCTATTCATCAAATCTTTTACATTATCTAATGCTGTTTTCCCCTTGACGGAAAGGGTTTTATATGTTAATTTGCTTAAAATTTTTATATCACCCTCTCCCTAGCCCTCTCCCGTCAAGGGAGAGGGAAAACAGGAGATGTTTTCCCGTCAAGGGAGAGGGGAATTAGGAGCCTTTATATGTTAGACAAAAATACAGAATTAGGTCTTACCTTTGATGATATAGTCCTGATACCGTCAAGGTCAGAGGTCCTGCCAAAGGAGGTTGACATCTCCACCAGCTTTTCAAGAAGGCTAAGGCTGAATATACCGATTGTAAGCGCTGCGATGGACACTGTAACAGAGGCCCGGCTCGCCATTGCCATGGCACAGGAGGGCGGGATCGGCGTCATACACAGGGCTTTAACGATAGAGGATCAGGCAGCAGAGGTGGATAAGGTAAAGAAGTCTGAAAGCGGCATGATTATTGACCCCATCACAGTGTCGCCTGACCATAAGATTTATGAGGCAATGCAGTTGATGGAGAAATACCGCATCTCCGGCCTCCCTGTTGCCAAGGGCAAAAAACTTGTCGGCATACTGACAAACAGGGATCTGAGGTTTGAGACGAGGATGAATCTGAAGGTCTCTGAGGTTATGACAAAGGATAAGCTCATAACCGTGCCTGAGGGGACAACACTTGAGGAGGCAAAGGAACTGCTACATAAATATAGGATAGAGAAGCTCCCTGTTGTGAATGATAGGTTTGAATTAAAGGGCCTGATAACAATAAAGGACATACAGAAGAAGATAAAATACCCCAATGCCTGCAAGGACAAATTCGGCAGGCTCCGCGCTGCTGCTGCAATCGGGACAGGGAAAGAGGGTGAGGACAGGGCAGATGCCCTGATAAAGGCCAATGTGGATGCGATTGTTGTTGATACAGCACATGGCCATTCAAAGGGTGTTATTGATATGATAAAGATTGTAAAGAAAAAATATCCTCAGATAGATGTGATAGCAGGCAATATTGCAACAGATGCGGCTGCGAGGGATTTGATCAAGGCAGGCGCAGATGCAATCAAGGTCGGCGTTGGACCCGGCTCAATATGCACAACGAGGATTGTGGCAGGCGCAGGCGTGCCGCAGATTACAGCGATAGCAAAGTGCTATGCTGTTGCAAAGAAGTATAAGGTGCCTATAATTGCAGACGGCGGGATAAAATATTCAGGCGATATAGCAAAGGCCATTGCTGCCGGCGCATCCACGGTTATGATTGGAAGCCTGTTTGCCGGCACAGAGGAGAGCCCCGGTGAGATAATACTATTTCAGGGCAGAAGTTATAAGACTTATCGCGGCATGGGTTCGCTCGGCGCAATGCAAAGGGGCGGCGCAGACAGGTATTTTCAGGAAAAGGGTTTGGAGGAGAAGAAGTTTGTGCCAGAGGGCATTGAAGGAAGGGTGCCATATAAAGGAAGGCTTTCTGAGGTTGTATATCAATTAATTGGCGGACTGAGGTCAGGCATGGGGTACTGCGGCTGCAGGACGATTGTTCAGTTGCATGATAAGGCAAGGTTTATAAAGATCACGCCTGCCGGCCTGAAGGAGAGCCATGTGCATGATGTTATAATCACAAAAGAGGCGCCAAACTACAGAAGGGAGTGGGAGCTGTAAAAATAAAAATGGATATCCATGGCGAGAAGATATTGATCCTTGATTTTGGCTCCCAGTATACCCAGCTTATTGCGAGGAGGGTAAGGGAGGCAAAGGTCTACTCAGAGATATTTCCTTATAATTTCTCCATAGAGAAGATTAAAAAGTTCAGGCCAAAGGGCATAATCCTTTCAGGCAGTCCTGCAAGCGTCTACGATAAAAAAGCGCTGATTGTAAATAAAGAGGTCTTTGGACTTGGTATACCTGTGCTCGGCATCTGCTATGGCATGCAATTGATGACCCATTTGCTCGGCGGCGTGGTCGCAAAGGCGCAGAAGAGGGAATATGGCAGGGCAGAGCTTCATATTGATAAATCAATTGACCTCTTTCACGGTTATAAGAATTGGATAAGCGGGGAGGGCCAGAGGCACGGGGCAACGACCGTATGGATGAGCCATGGTGACAGGATAGAGGATATGCCTTCGGGATTTACCCCTATCGCACATACGGATAATTCGCCAATAGCAGCTATGGCAAATATATATAAAGGACTCTATGGTTTGCAATTTCATCCTGAGGTTGTGCACACTCCATACGGCAGAAATATCTTGGAAAACTTTGTTTACAGGATATGCGGCTGCTCGCCAACATGGACAATGAAGGCATTTGTTGATTATTCAGTGGGGCATATAAAAGAGGTGGTAGGCAAAGAGAAGGTCATCTGCGCCTTAAGCGGCGGCGTTGACTCCTCTGTTACTGCGGCGCTTGTTAATAGGGCAATCGGAAAACAGCTTACCTGCGTGTTTGTTAATAACGGCCTGCTGAGAAAGAACGAGGCAAAGAGCGTCCTTGATACTTTAAAAAGGGGCATGGATCTGAATATAAAGTATGTTGATGCTGAGGCCAGATTCCTTAAAAAGCTCAAAGCCGTGATAGAGCCGGAAAAAAAGAGAAAACTTATTGGCAGGGAATTTATAGCTGTGTTTGAGGACAGCGCAAAAAAGATCGGAAAGATAGATTTTCTTGCGCAGGGGACGCTATACCCGGATGTCATAGAGAGCAAGTCCTTTAAAGGCCCTTCTGCAATAATAAAGAGCCACCACAATGTCGGCGGACTTCCAACAAGGATGACCTTTAAACTTATAGAACCGCTAAGGGAGCTATTTAAGGACGAGGTAAGGGTACTGGGTAAAGAGCTCGGACTCTCTGATGAAATTTTATGGCGCCAGCCATTTCCCGGCCCTGGCCTTGCAATAAGGGTCTTAGGAGAGATTACAGATGAGAGGCTGAATATCCTGCGCGAGGCAGATGCAATAGTCCTTGATGAGATCAGGAAGGCAGGGCTTTACAGGGAAATTTGGCAGTCCTTTGCAGTGCTGCTTCCAATAAAGACAGTTGGTGTTATGGGTGATGAGCGGACATATGAGAATGTTATTGCCCTGCGGGCAGTATACAGCCTTGACGGCATGACTGCTGACTGGGCAAAGCTCCCCTATGATCTCCTCGGCACAATATCAAACAGGATAATAAACGAGGTAAAGGGTGTCAACAGGGTGGTCTATGACATAAGCTCAAAACCTCCAAGCACAATAGAGTGGGAGTGAACCCAAAGTCATTCCGCTCTTTTTCTAAATTTTTAATTTTGCAATGAGTTTGTAGGGCAACCCTTTAGAGCCTGCCCCGAACTTGATTCGGGGGTTGCTTTTGCAAGGCTAAAGCCTTGCCCTACAATTTGCTTTAGAGGGGGATAGGGGGAGAGAAAGATGAATCTTTCACCCTCACCCCAGCCCTCTCCCGTCAAGGGAGAGGGGGGAAATTTCAAATGGCAGAAGAACGACTCCAAAAAATAATTTCAGGGGCAGGTATTGCCTCCCGCCGCCATGCAGAACAGATGATCCTTACTGGCAGGGTTACTGTTAATGGCAAGGTTGCAACAAAACTCGGCACAAAGGCAGACCCTGAAAAAGACCATATAAAGGTTGATGGAAAGCTCCTGCGGCTTGCTGGGAAGAAGACATATCTCTTACTCAATAAACCGAGAGGCCATGTAACAACACTGAGCGACCCCGAGGGCAGGCCGACTGTTATAGATTTATTAAAGGGTGTTAAGGGGAGGGTATACCCGGTCGGCAGGCTGGATTATGATACAGAGGGACTGCTGCTGCTTACCAATGATGGTGACTTTGCAAATACCATCATGCACCCGAAATTTGAGATTCCAAAGACATATGATGTGAAGCTAAAGGGCGTCTTAACAGATGATGAGATAGAAAAGATAGAAAAGGGGATAACGCTTGAAGGCAGGAGGACAGCGCCTGCAAGGATTAAAAAACTAAAAAAGACAGAGCAGAACTCATGGCTGGAGATAACAATACATGAAGGCAGGAAGAGGCAGGTGAGGAGGGTATTTGAGAGGATAGGGCATTTTGTATTAAAACTCAAGAGGACAAGGATTGCATTTCTTGATTTAAAGGGTGTTGATACAGGCGGATATAGATTCCTGAGAAAAGAAGAGGTGGATGAATTAAGAAGAATATCAGAGGAGGGGAGATAGAGTTTTGAAGCGGACACATTTCTGCGGTGAGCCAAGAAAAAAGGATATTAATAAAGAGATTGTCCTCAGCGGGTGGGTGCATAAGAGGCGCGACCACGGCGGCTTGATATTCATTGATCTAAGGGACAGGTATGGCATCACACAGATTGTCTTTAATCCTGAAAAGGGCAAGAATGCCCATGAGACTGCCCA
>CAKKST010000002.1 GCA_919903585.1 Nitrospiria bacterium
GGCAAAGGTCTGTTGACCCCGACCATCCAGAAAAGGAGGTAATTGCCCTTAACTATCGCTGGAAGAGCCTCGGCAATATGTTTCCAAACAGACTGCTTATTGACGAGATAGTACAGATATCTGAAGGGCTCTACTTAGGCAAGCTATTCTATGCCACAGCGCTCAAATATATTGCTGCGGACTACGATCCCAGCGTCAGCGTGCAGGACTACAAATATCGCAATTTTGGATATTTTCTCCTGATGGATGATACATGGCTCCATGAGAAGAACATACTCTTTCCTGAACTTGCCTACAAGATGGCAGATAATCTCCCTAAAAAGTTTGGCGACTTTCATTTCATCAGCTCCCCGGAATGTAAGGCAAAGAGGCTTGATGCTGACAAGGGAAGAACCATACTCCACTTTTTGCAGAATCTTTCCAAGGGTGTAAAAGAGGGGACAGAGTCTGAGGAGAGATACTTTAATGAAATGCATAAACTTTTTATGTGCGGCCAGAGGCCTGATGGCATTCAGGGGTTCCTGCATGGAGGTGTTGTTGCCTTTAAGAGGGGCGGGTTCTTAAAGAAAATTGACAAGAACATTCTAAATGAACTCTGGCCAGCAGTAAGGCCGTTTTCACCATGGACAGGCAAGACCTTCACAAGCGCTTCATTACAAGGCATAAGAAAATATATTGGAAATGATGCAGACTATTATAAGGGTAAGGAGCCTGTTATAATAGGGACAAATACCTATAGAAAAGAGCTTGGCCTCAGCCTTCCAATTACAACATTTATTGAAAATCTGGACAAGATAGGTATGGTTGTGGAGTATCCTGATGAAAAGGAAAAGGATGAAGGCATATATGTAAAGAGCTTCTATTTTATCGCTTGCAACAGCAAGTCTGTCAACCCAGAGTGCAAAGGCAAGGAGGTGCTTCAGTTCAACTACAGATGGCCGAAATTCCATACAATGCCTCCTGACAATCTTTGCATAGATGAACTTGTCTGCATAGCAGAGGGTCTTTACCTCGGCCAGCTTCTGTATTCTACTGAGCCGAAAATAGAATATAGCCCTGAAAATGACCCGTCAATCTATAAATATGAAAACTTCGGCTACTTTATGCTCATGGACGATGAATGGTATGCTATTAAGGAGTTTATAA
>CAKKST010000003.1 GCA_919903585.1 Nitrospiria bacterium
TATCCCCCTTTTTCAAAGGGGGAAACATTTCTATTCTCGGTATCGCTTACCCACACTCTTTCCAGATGAGCCTAAATAAATTATTTGCTAAAAGGATTGCTGAAGATGAAAAAACTTTCTGCATCCAAAAACTATTCAACCCTCATTACTGACCTTGCTTCTCTTGTTGAGCAATGAGCTATGATTTATTCTTTAAGGCATTAAGGGAAAAGAATTACAGAGATTTTAGATCAGGGCTTGAGGCGAGGTTGGAGGGATGACTTATTGGTTTGACATCTTGTTTAACAATTGGTAAAATAAAAATATGAAAATAGTTGCTGTTAGGGTACCGGAAGACATTAAAAAAAAGATGAAGGATATCCCAGAGGATTGGAGCAGGTATATCAGAAATGCAATTGAGGAGCGTATCCATAAAGAGGAACAAAAAAGGCTCCTCAAACAGTTATATAAGATTACGAGACCATTTCCAAGTCCTCAACGGGGTACAGGCGCTAAGAGTATAAGGGAAGACAGGGATCGTGGCTGATTTAGTTGCGGATGCAAGCATATTAAGCGCTCTCTTTCTCAATGAAGAGGGCTCAGAAAATATCAGGGATATTACTGAATCTGATACATCTATATATGCGCCTTCTTTCTGGAAGTTTGAGGTCTCTAACGCTGTATGGAAAAGAAAAGACATTCCTTTAAAAACAGCTAAAGAGGTTATAGAGATCATCTGGAGTTTCCCTGTTTATAGCAATGAGTCCAGAGAATGGGCTATAGAATCCTTTGTAATAGCTAAAAAACATGGAATTACCTTCTATGACTCCTCTTATATAGCTATGGCAAGATTGCTCAATATTCCATTATGGACATTAGATAGCTTGCAGAGCAGGGTTGCAATGCGCATAGGCGTGTCTTTATGGAGTAAATAAGGGGCTCTCAGATTGATACAAAAGAAGGCATATTAACTGATTAAATTATCGGTTGTCATACCTGTATATAATGAGAATGTAAATTAAAGGAGTTATAGTAATGGAGTATGAGACGGTTATCGGGCTTGAGATTCATGCCCAGTTATTGACAAGATCAAAGATCTTTTGCGGATGCAGCACAAAATTCGGCGAAGAGCCGAATACACAGGTCTGTCCTGTGTGTATTGGTATGCCGGGTGTCCTTCCTGTATTGAATAAAAGGGCAGTGGACTTTGCAATAAAGACTGCGCTTGCGACAAAGTGCGCAGTAAATGAATATTCTATCTTTGCGAGAAAGAATTATTTCTACCCTGACCTGCCAAAGAACTATCAGATATCGCAGTATGAGCTTCCCCTTGCAATAAAAGGTAATATAGAAATTGTGGTTGACGGCAATGTTAAGAAGGTCGGCATAACAAGGATACACATGGAGGAGGATGCAGGGAAGAACCTGCATGAGGGGATAGAGGATGCGAGCCATGTGGATTTAAACAGGACAGGCGTTCCATTGATGGAGATTGTGAGCGAGCCTGATATGCGTACACCAGAAGAGGCAGTGGCATATCTGAAAAAGCTGAGGGATATATTGCGTTATCTCGGCGTGTGTGACGGGAATATGGAAGAAGGCAGCTTCAGGTGCGATGCAAATGTCTCTATCAGGCCCGTTGGACAAAAGGAGCTTGGTACAAAGGCAGAGCTAAAGAATATGAACTCCTTTAAATTTGTCCAGAAGGCTCTGGAGTACGAGATTGACCGGCAGAAGGAGCTCCTTGAGGATGGCAAGAGGATTATTCAGGAGACAAGGCTCTGGGATTCAAACAAGGGCGTAACAATCTCCATGCGCTCTAAGGAAGAGGCGCATGACTACAGATATTTTCCTGAGCCTGATCTTGTGCCGCTGGTGATTAATAAAGACTGGATAGGGGAGATACGCAATGGTCTTCCTGAACTGCCTGATGCAAAGAGGGCGCGTTTTGTAAAGGAGTATGGCCTTCCTGAATACGATGCAGAACTCCTGACATCCACAATTGCTATGGCAGATTATTTTGAGGGCTGTGTGAAATTATACAATCAGCCAAAGGCAGTAAGCAACTGGATTATGGGAGATTTAATAAGGGAGCTGAATGAGAATAATATTGATATAGCGGATTCACCTGTCAGCCCCCAAAAATTAACAGATATGCTAAAATTAATGGACAAAGGAATAATTAGTGGTAAAATTGCTAAAGTAGTGTTTGAAGAGATGTTTAAGACAAGCAAGGATGCAGAGGCAATTGTTCAGGAAAAGGGCCTTGTTCAGGTAACAGATGAGTCAGAGATTGAGAAGGTTATTGATGAGATAATTAAGGCGAATCCGGACCAGTTGGCAGAGTATAGATCAGGCAAGGATAAGCTCTTTGGCTTTTTTGTTGGTCAGGTAATGAAGGAGTCCAAGGGCAAGGCTAATCCTGCAAAGGTTAATGAGCTGTTAAAAAAGAAACTACAATAGATGTAGGGGCGAGGCGATGCCTCGCCCTCTTTGGGCGATCCATCTTGTTTTAAGATTTTAACAGGGGGAGTTATGGATTTAAAGGAAATCAGTTTATCATCTGCTGAAAGTCGCTTCACTATTATATCTAAAAACGGTGATAAGATTGAGATTGTAATTTACAGTGACGGCAAGAGGGGAATAGAATACTATAAAAGGGATGCAAAGGCGCCGGCAAGTGTTGTAATGGACGAAAGGGACGCCCAGCAGGTTGCGGCGGTTATTGGCGGCGCCTTTAATGATACGAAGATACTTGAGCCGGGGGATATTGCCTTAAAAAGCCTCATGCTGGAGTGGATAAGGCTTGAGGCGAATGTTACTGTGGCTGGCAAGAGCCTCGGTGAATTGAGGATAAGGGAGAAGACAGGTGTTTCTATAGTTGCTATACTGAGGGGTGAAAACCTCCTCCCATCACCAAAGGAGAATAAGATACTCCTTGGAAGGGATTATTTGCTTATTATAGGAAAGAAAGATGAGATAGAAAAGTTCAAGGAGATGATCGGGAAGGCAAAGAAGGACGAGCTGTCGTCGCTTCTGTAACCCCCTTTAATCCCCCTTTATTAAAGGGGGACAGAGGGGGATTAAAAAAGTCAGTAGGACAGGCGTCTCGCCTGTCATTATACTTTTCTGGAGGTTTGAATGAGCGAGATTGTGGATGTCTTTGCAAGGGAGATACTGGATTCAAGAGGGAATCCAACGATTGAGGTTGATGTGATACTTGAGAGCATGGCAATGGGAAGGGCTGCTGTGCCTTCCGGCGCCTCTACTGGCACAAGGGAGGCTGTGGAGCTGCGCGATGGAAATAAAAAGAGGTATAAAGGCAAGGGCGTGCAGCAGGCTGTAAGTAATGTGGTAGATGAAATTGGGCCTCATATAGCTGGAATAGATGCGGCTGATCAGGCTATGGTAGATAGGATGATGATAGAGCTTGACGGCACAGAGAATAAGGGCAGGCTCGGTGCAAATGCCATACTCGGTGTGTCTCTGGCAACTGCAAAGGCAGCAGCAGAGGAGGCAGGGCTCCCATTGTACAGATATATCGGCGGTGTGAATGCAAAGGAGCTTCCCATTCCCATGATGAATATCTTAAATGGCGGCAAACATGCAGACAACAATGTGGATATGCAGGAGTTTATGATAATGCCGGTATGCGCCGCATCTCTAACAGAGGCTGTAAGGATAGGCGCAGAGGTCTTTCACAGCCTTAAAGAGGTCTTGAAAAAGAAGGGGTATAATACTTCTGTTGGAGACGAAGGCGGCTTTGCCCCGAATCTCTCATCAAATGAAGAGGCGATTCAGGTAGTGCTGCAGGGCATTGAGGCAGCAGGATATAAACCCGGCAAGGATATTTATGTTGCCCTTGACGCTGCGGCAAGCGAGTTTTACGAGAATGGGAAATACAATCTAAAGGGCGAGAAAAAGATTAAGACAACAGCAGAGATGATTGAATATTACGATGAATTGATTAAAAAATATCCCATCATCTCTATTGAGGACGGTCTTTCTGAATCTGACTGGGAGGGCTGGCAGGCCATGACAAAGAGGCTTGGCAGAAAGGTTCAGCTTGTTGGAGATGATGTGTTTGTTACAAATACAAAGATACTTGAAAAGGGAATTATGGATGGAGTTGGAAATTCCATCCTTGTAAAGGTGAATCAGATAGGCACATTGACCGAGACATTAAATGCTGTGGAGACAGCAAAGAGGGCAGGGTATACTGCGGTTATCTCCCACCGCTCAGGCGAGACAGAGGATACAACCATTGCTGATATAGCTGTTGCTGTTAATGCAGGCCAGATAAAGACAGGCTCAATGTGCAGGACAGACAGGGTTGCAAAGTATAATCAGCTTATCAGGATTGAAGAAGAGCTCGGTGATATGGCGGTATTTAAGGGCATGAAGGCATTTTATAGTATAGTGCATTAGAAAAGGGTTCAAGGATTCAAGGGGTCAAGTAAAAAAAGTATGCGAAGAAATAATCTTAAAAAAGAAAACTTGGCAGGCATAAGAAAGAAGAGGCGTACGATCCTCTGGATGGCAGGGGGTTTTGTTGCCCTTTATTTTATCTTTTCCTTTCTATTCAGCGATCTTGGATTTATAAAGTATATAAAGATGAGGACAACCAATAATAAACTTAAAGAAGATATAAACAGGCTTGAAGATGAAAACAGGAGATTAAAGAAAGAGGCAGGGGCATTGAAGTCTGACCCTGAACATATAGAAAAACTGGCAAGGGAGAGGCTGGGCCTTGTAAAAGAAGGCGAGATTGTCTATCAGTATAATGAAAAATAAGCCTTTTAGGTCAGGATTTATTTCCATTATCGGGAGGCCGAATGTAGGTAAATCAACATTATTAAATTTTATATTAAAAGAGAAGGCAGCCATTACCTCTGAGAAGCCTCAGACAACACGGAACAGGATACTCGGAATAAGAAATACGCCCAATAGCCAGATGATCTTCATAGACACACCCGGCATCCATAAGCCAAAATACAAGCTAAATGAGATAATGGTAAAGACAGCAGTGGATACATTGAGAGAGGTTGATGCAGTAATGTTTTTAGTAGAGGCCGACAGCCATGCGGGTGCAGGTGATAGATATATCATCAGCACCTTTTTTAATGATTTAAGAATTCCTGTTATACTTGTAATAAATAAGATTGACATTATAAAAAAGGAGACACTGCTGCCGCTTATTAACGAATATAACAACATATATAAATTTGCAGAGATTATCCCTGTTTCAGCTTTAAAGGGTGATAATGTTGAGCGCCTTTTAGATGTATTGGAAGGGTATCTGCCTGAGGGTCCTAAATATTATCCTGATGATATCTATACTGACCAGCCAGAGAGATTTATAGCTGCTGAGATAGTAAGGGAGAAGATTATTGCTAAAACAGAAGAGGAAATCCCGTATTCAGTGGCAGTATTTGTTGAGGAGTTCAAGGAGAGGGAAAACGGAAATATATTTATCAGGGCGGTTATATTTGTTGAACGTGACTCCCAGAAAGGTATTATTATTGGAAAGTCAGGCAGGATGCTTAAAGAAATAGGAAAAGAGGCGAGGGAGGAGATAGAGGGGCTTTTGGGTGCAAAGGTATTTCTTGAACTCTGGGTTAAGGTAAAGAAGGACTGGAGAAGCGATAGCAGGGTATTAAAGCAATTAGGGTATGAATAAGATGGAACAGCATCAGTTAATTCCACCAACTAAACACGAGATTGTTATAGATAGCATAAGGAGACTTTTGCGCCGCGGGGCTATTGGCCCTATCTCCAAGATAATTAATAAGCAGCATCCTGCAGATATTGCGAAGTCAATAAGCGAAGTAGAAAAAAAGGATAGATTCCTGCTCTTTGAGCTGATTCAGGATGTGAAGGCAAAGGCTGCTGCTATTGTTGAAATAGAAGAGGCAATCAGGATGGAGATGCTGAGTGAGATGCCCATTGATGATATTGTTGCTATCTTACATGAGATACCCTCTGATAAGGCAGCGGACATTATAGGCAAGATGCCGGAGGATAAGGCAAAAGAGCTTCTCAATATGATGAAGGCAGAGAACTCAAAGGAGGTAAAGGGTCTTTTAAAATTTGAGGAGGAGACAGCAGGCGGTATAATGATTCCGCAGTTCTTTGCCCTTTCTGAAAATACCACTGTTCAGCAGGCAATAAAGGCGCTTCAAAAGGCCAAAGATGTTGAGATGGTTTTTTATATTTATGTGACAGACGATAAGGGAAGGCTTGTTGGTGTTTTATCTATAAGGCAGCTTCTCTTAGTGCCGCCAAGAAAACAATTGAAGGATATTATGGTCAGGGATGTAATCAGTGTTACAACAGATATGGATCAGGAAGAGGTAGCGAGGAGGGTGGCAAGATACAATATCCTTGCCATACCTGTTGTGGATAAGGAGAATAAATTAGTTGGTATCATTACAGTAGACGATATTATTGATGTTATAAAGGACGAGGCTACAGAGGATATCTACAAGATGGCAGGCCTTAATATAGATGAGCGCGCCCTTGATCCGATCTTCAGCTCTATTAGAAGAAGGCTTCCATGGCTGTATATTAATCTCCTTACCGCAATCCTTGCAGCAAGTGTTGTTGGGTTATTTACAAATACTATTCAGACCTTTGCAATCCTTGCAGCATATATGCCGATTGTAGCTGGTATGGGCGGCAATGCAGCCACCCAGACCCTTACTGTTATTATCCGTGGTATGGCCCTCGGTGAACTTACCTTTGGCAATACAATGAAGGCCCTTTTAAAGGAGTCATCTGCAGGGCTTATAAATGGCATCGCGACCGGAGTTGCAATGGGTGTAATAGCATATCTGTGGAACGGCAACTACATGCTTGGTGTTGTAGTGTGCCTTGCAATGATTATAAATATGTTTGTAGCAGGTCTTACAGGCACCCTTATCCCTGTCATATTAAGGGCATTTAAGATTGACCCTGCTGTTGCCTCCACTGTAGTTGTTACAACATTTACAGATGTCGTAGGGTTTTTCTCCTTCCTTGGCATTGCAACCCTCTTAATCCATTACATAGCAGTATAAACAGCATTCTGCGAATGCCGAAGTGCAAATTGAAAATTGTAAAATGTAAAATGCAAAATTTAAGATAACAATTTAATATTTGCAATTTTCATTTTAAAATGGAGCGAAGCGACAAACATGCCATTGTATAAGACAGAGGCAATAGTAATACGCACAATAAAACTCGGAGAGGCAGATAAGATTGCTACGCTCTTTACAAATGAGCTCGGCAAGGTAAGGGCAGTTGCAAAAGGGGTGAGAAGGACAAAGAGCAGATTCGGAAGCGCCTTAGAACCCTTCACACATATAAATACAGGCATTTTTATAAAAGGGAGCAGCAGCCTTTACAGGATGAGGGATACAGGCATCATCCACTCATATCACAAGATCAGGGAGGATATTAACAAGATAGCCTACGGCCTGTATCTTCTGGAATTGGTAGACAGGTTTCTTTTAGAAGGGGATGTGAACAAGGGGGTATTTGCTTTTCTTAAAGATACCCTTGATTTTTTAGGTGAGAGGGAAGATGTAAAGGAGATTTTTATTTTATTTGGCCTCCACTTTCTCAGGCTCTCAGGCTATCAGTATAAATTTGACAGGTGCATCTCCTGCGGCGATGACCCCCTGATTGCCTTTTTCTCTCCCCACAAAGGCGGGCTGATATGCAATGGCTGCATAAGGGGAGAGCAGCGGGGCATGTTTCCAATTAATAAGGCTGTGGCTTTATATCTGAACAGTGTTAAAAATATTGATGGTATGATAATAGAGCCAGCAAATACTGATATTGTTAATGAGGCTGCGGAGATTATAAAAGGCATCTTCACAGAAATCATCGGCCGCCCACTCCTGACGCAGGAGTTTATTAATGAGATTAAGGGATAAGGCTATTGCCATTATTTAATCATCTTGATTGCTTGCATCTCCAACTCCTTATAAACATCACCCTATCGTTGATAGAAGCCCCTAATCATTATCACGAAAGGTATCCTTAATTTTTTCGCCATCCACATATATTTCAATACCCACATGTTTATATTGTAGATCTTGGGCTATTGCATCTTTCTTGAAATAGTTAATAATTAGCTTATCTCCATTATCCATATAAACCATCTTAATTCTAAATTTCCCTGTGGAAAACTCCTCTATAAAAATGCCAGCATACGAGACGCCTGTAAACAGTAATACCAATAACATTACCCATATTAATCTTTTCATAATTCACCTCCTTTATGTAGATTTACAAAACCTTTGGGCATTGCCCTCAAGCACCCTGTTATCTGCTGCTATGGGCATACTTTTTATATGGCTTATAAAAGGTATTTTGTAGGCGTGACTTCTATCTTTCTTAATAAAAATATGGCGATATTATAGCATATTTTGACTTTTTCTACAGCCTCAACACCAAAAATCAGCCGCCGCGCATTTTGCGGTCGGCTGGATTGACTTGTTATGCTTTTTAATTTGCAAATTTTGCAGTTGAAATTCCAACCCCCGCACCAAGAATTATGGACATTGCCAAAATAGGAACAATGCTTTTGGGGTCTTCTTTTGATACAAGAATTACAATTGGTAGAGCGCTTAATACAGCAATAATTATACCTTTTAGCCACGGAGCCACTGGCATTTCAATGTAAGATATGACTATACCCAAAATAACCCAATGAACAAAAGCAGAAAGACATGCGTATTTATCTAATTTCTGAATTATCATTGGCGTTACATCTATAATACCTGCAATGATACCGATAATTAGCGAGATAGATAATTTCGACATTTTGGTTTCCTTTGAATTTATTTTTGCATAACCAGTAATTATACAGTTTCTCGACTTTATCAAAATTTTTATGCCAATTCAAGCAAATAATAAAATCAAATTGACATAACTATTTGATTTCATTATATTTGCGTGGTTGGATAATATTCCATTTTTCGTGCTTAGCCTATTTCCTGATAACATCCCAT
>CAKKST010000004.1 GCA_919903585.1 Nitrospiria bacterium
CGCTTCCTCACAATGGAAATTTTATAAATAACAACGGCCCTGATATTGACCCAAAGAGGGGGCCATGGAAGGATGCAAAGTCACCCTATCATCAGACCATATATTCAGAGCTGCATACAAGATCAGAATTCTGCGGCGCCTGCCATAATCAGAAGAATATTCCCGGTGTGTGGGTGCAGGAGACATATAATGAATGGAAGGCAAGCAAGTGGGCAAAGGATGGATACCAGTGTCAGGACTGCCACATGATGGGAGAAGGAAGGTCGCACCCGATTATAAGCAAGGAATTTATGAAGGCTGATGCGAGGGAAAAGGTTGTCACCCATAGACTTCCCGGCTTTGGTTCCCAGCATAAGATATCAGACGCTGTAAATCTAAAGGTATCTGCAAATAAGCCAAAGGCACAATTGGGAGAAGAGTTACTTATCAAAGTAAGTGTGACAAATGCAAAGGTGGGGCATACATTCCCGAGCGGCACACCAAATCTAAAACAATTATGGCTTGTGGTAAATGCCATAGACAGCAAGAAAAGGACGCCTGTTCTGATTGAAGTAAAGAAAGAGGATGCGCCTTTGCCTTATAATGCAACAAGCAATGAACCAGCATATAAAGATATAGAAAGGGATGCCTTACCCGAGGGAAACAGGATATATCACAGCGTCTTTTATGATAGGAATAACCAGCATACCTATATGTCTTATGAGGCAGCAAAGATAGCCTTTGATAATAGACTCAAGGCAGGGGAGACAAGGGTTGAAACATATAGATGGAAGATACCAGCGGATACGGCTGTTGGTGAGATTATAATATCTGCGACCCTGAACTACAGGTCAATGCCGCAATCCCTTGCAGATTTCCTTGAGATTGGTGAGATACCTGTTACAGAGGTAGCATACGATGAGGTATCTGTATTTGTAGTTAAGTAGGGGTTCAAAATTTTGAACCCATACTTACTAAGAAGAAGATTAGTATGACTACATTGAACTTGATATTTATAAAATCCCCCTGT
>CAKKST010000005.1 GCA_919903585.1 Nitrospiria bacterium
AACCTGATGTAAATTTATTTTTATGCGGCCGAAATAAGGAAAAATTACAAGAAATATGAGAGCGAATTTACAGGTGTTGATCCTGATGTGCTTGTATATCAGATACCCGGCGGCATGACATCCAATCTTGCATCGCAGTTAAATGAGCAGAAGGCCCTGAATCGGATGTATGAGGTCCTTGCAGAGGTGCCCCGTGTTAGAAAGGATTTTGGCTATCCCCCTCTTGTTACGCCATCAAGCCAGATTGTAGGGACTCAGGCTACACTGAATGTCCTGACAGGTGAGAGATATAAGGTCATAACAAGCGAGACAAAAAACTATCTAAAAGGTCTTTATGGCAAACCATCTGCACCAATAAATGAAGAGGTGAGAAAAAAGGCAATAGGTGATGAGGAATTCATAGAGTGCAGGCCGGCAGACCTCATTGAGCCTGAGCTTGAGAAGTTTAAAAAAGAGGCTGGAGATAAGGCAAAGAACGATGATGACCTGCTTTTGTATGCCCTGTTCCCAAAGGTTGCGCTGGAATTCTTTGATTTGCGTGAAAAGGGAAAGCTCGGCGAAAATGCGCCATCAGAGGAAAAGAAAGAGGAAAAGGCTGCAGAGGCGCCGCCGCATCTCGCACCGAGTGAGTTCAATATAAAAATACATGGCGAGACATATCATGTAAAGGTCGGAGGCATGGGGCATAAAGGTGAAGGCGGCAGGCCATATTTCATTTATGTAGACAACCAGCTTGAAGAGGCGCTTGTTGAATCCCTTGTTGAAGTTGTGCCGAGCATAGTCGGCCAGATAGACTCTAAGGTTGGCGGCCATTCCAGAAGGCCAAAGGCAGCGAGCGAGGGTGATGTGACAACAGCAATGCCGGGAACAGTGGTGAGTGTAAAGGTCAGGATTGGTGATAAGGTAAAGGCAGGAGATACTGTCCTGATTGTTGAGGCCATGAAGATGGAGAATGAGATACATACACCCATAGACGGCGAGGTAAAAGAAATCTATGTTTCAGAAGGGGACAGCGTAAATCCCGACGAGGTTTTGATAGTTGTAAGGTAAAGACATCTGGACAGGCGGGACGCCTGTCCTGCTAACCCCCCTCTGTCTCCCCCCGTACTAAGGGGGAGACAGAGGGGGTGGATGAGGAGATATAATTGGACATTTCACAATTAATACAAAATATATCTATTATGGCGCTGCCCATACTCTTTGCAATTACCCTGCATGAGGCAGCGCATGGCTATGTGGCTAATAAGCTCGGTGACCCAACAGCAAGGCATCTCGGCAGACTCACATTAAATCCTATTGCCCATATAGACCTTATTGGAACAATACTGCTTCCGTTATTTATGCTATTTACCACAGGAGGCACATTTATATTTGGCTATGCAAAGCCTGTCCCTGTAAATTCAATGAACTTTAAAAACCCAGAGAGGGATATGGCAATAGTTGCAGCATCAGGGCCGGGGATAAATATAATCCTTGCCATTATTTCAGGCATTATCTTCCACATTATAATCTTTTTAGGCCCAATGATAAATATAAATAATCAAGCAGGTTTTATATTAACTACAATATTGGTTCCAGTAGCTTTAATGCTAAAAAAGAGTGTCCTTCTAAATGTACTCCTTGCTGTTTTTAATATGATACCTATCCCTCCACTTGACGGCGGCAGGGTCATTGTTGGGATGCTTCCGAGGGATCTCTCGTATTCGTACAGCAGAATTGAACCCTATGGGATTTTAATACTCATGGCCCTGCTTTTCTTAGACCCTTTTAAGACACTAAGCCGCATTATGTGGCCGGTTGTCTCATTTTTTGTTAATCTTATATTAGGCGCCGTGTTGTTATGAAAAAAAAGCGTATATTAAGCGGTATGCAGCCGAGCGGAAGGATGCACCCTTGTCCCTCCTTCTTCAGAGAGGTGGAAAAATGACTGGAAAACAAGGAAAGCAAAAGATTAGAAAATGTCCGTTGTGCGGCGGCGAAATGCGCGATGGCATTACAACAGCGCCATTTTTTGTTGGGGAGAAGATTATTGTAATTAAAGATGTGCCTGCTGAAATCTGCTCTGAGTGCGGCGAGTCTTATATGAAAAGCAGCGTAGTTGATGGAATTGAGAAGCTTTTAGACAGGCTTGAAGACCTCCAATCAGAAATGTCAGTTGTACACTACCAAGCTGCATAAATTTTATTCAAGAAAGTAATATATGATGAGGCTGTTTTATAAGGCTCATGCAGGGCTTAATATAAAAGATTGCAGATTATTGTGATTGCAGGGGCAGGTTATTAAGATGGGGGGAGAAACTGATATTTCAAGACCAGACCCTCTTTCCCTCAGGTTAATCAGGGTCGTGTGTCTACCCATTACACAGCTTTCAGTCCGCTGTAAAA
>CAKKST010000006.1 GCA_919903585.1 Nitrospiria bacterium
CTACATATTGTTCCATCACCTCATTTACCAAATCCACATAAGGCAGAACGGTATTTGTGTTTCTGCAGGAGAGTTCAAGATGGCCTAAATCGGGCCTGCGGGCAAAAAGTTTTTGCAATGGAGTACCTGTAATATCTGTTGGATTTAGCTTTACAGCTTTTGGATCGAGGTTGTTATTTCTTAAATATTGCAGCAAATCCACATAATAAGCAGCCGCACTATACACCGAGGCACATTCATCACACTCACAAAAATCGGCATCGCCAAAAAGCAAATCCCAGCTTAAGTTATTTTTAGTTAAAACGCTTTGTACTTCAGGATCTATCCGGTTTGAGTTATTAGGTTCACCTTTTACAAGACGTTCGTCGTCTATTATCCTTATACCTGTTTTCTCGCCTGCCTCTTTAATTTTTATGATGGTTTGTTCATTAATTATTTTCCTGTTTTCTGCTTCGGCATAAATATGAGCAAGGGTTTCTTCGGGCAGTTCTATGCCCTTCATCGTGGCAATAAATTGGACAGGTGGCAGCATGGTAACGGCGTAAGCAGATACATAATTTTTATTTATTAATGCAGGAACTGCTTCCGGCACAGGGCTGATCAAAGTTATCCGCTGCAGCGTTTTTAGTTCTGTGGTAATCTGCTTTTTTTTATTTTCCGGTAACCCTTTCAAAAAATCTTTCTTTTTAATTAATTCATGTACAGAAGTTGTTTTAATATTAAACTCAGGTGTTTTAGATAATAATTCCGCAATGTATTTACCGTTATCATTATTCAGCAACGGCACTTTGGGATCGTTTATCATATTTACAACTACTGCTGTGGGTTCTTTTGCATACAGTTCATTGTAAAGTTTATCTACATAGACTGCTTTAATTTCTCCCTCAGGTATTGCTGCACCGATAGTCAGCTTTTTTAATTCTTTTTTATTGATGGTTAAAGCAATATCCCTCATGGAGTTGGTTTCCTTGTTATTTTGAAAAAAGGTAACCAGCGTTTTATTATCATTGGACCAGTTGGCCAGTTCATGGGTAAAGGAAAGGTTCCTAACCAGCGGGGCAGTAAAGGTTTTATTTTTTTGTAACGATTTATGAATGGCCGGCCAATCCCCTTTTTTATCATTGTATATTTTTTCAAATGCTGAGTGCAACGATGGCGTTTTACCCAGATCATTTTTGAAAAATGCTAAACGGGGATTGTCTTCATGGTCACTAACCGTAAATTGCGGCGCCTTCTTTTTCTCCTGGGCACCCGCTTTGATAGCTGGAGTAACTTCTTCTTTCTTATCAGCCTTACTCGGCTGAGGTGTTGCTTTAGGATTATTTTTCTTCTTTGCCATATATCTCTCCTTTCCTTTGCTGTTCTCTTTTGAATCCTTGCGGACTCCGTAGGACAGCCAAGTAGGGCGGGCATTGCCCGCCAAATTATCTAAATTTTCCCCTATGTAAAATTTGATTTCACAATAATTTTCAACAATTCAGGTAACGAGCATGAAATCTTATCCTCACCCATTGCTGCTTGAGTTGTCTGAGAGACAAGCACGCGCTTATCCGCGCCAACCATATCCGCAGCACGATTGAGACTATCAAAATCTTGCAGTGAAGGGTGGGATGTCAACTTTACTTCAATAGCCCACAATGTATTATCATACCGTATCAATAAATCTATTTCAGAGCCATCAGAGGTGCGTAAAAACCATGCATCCACCGGCCGTCCGGTGTTATTTAATGTATCCAGAATCTGTTCAATGACAAACCCCTCCCAACTGGCGCCCACCCACGGTTGATTCAAAAGCGTTTTATTATCCCGGACGCCAAGCAAACTGTGGAGAATGCCGGTATCTCGCCAATAGAACTTAGGGCTGCGGACAAGTCGTTTCCTCAAATTAGCCGACCATGGCTGGAGTTTGCGAATGAGAAAAGTCCCTTCCAAAAAATGAACATAACCGTTAATCGTATGGTAAGAAAGTCCAAGGCTTTGACCAATCTGCGAGGCATTCCACAGTTGACCATGAACCGCTGCTAACATTTTTAGCAATCGCTGCATCACCTGCGGTTTGACGTTCAGTCCCCAGTTTGGCAAGTCGCGTTGTGTCAGAAGATCAAGATAATCCTTTTGCCATTGGGGATAGAGACCGGATGTCAAAATGCCGCCATCAGGGAAACCGCCTCTCAACCACAGTTCCGTCAGTGGGGTGTCTGGAAGTTCAGTGAGAATAAAAGGACTTAATTCTACCAGTGAGAGACGCCCGGCCAGGGATTCAGAAACATGTTTCATAAGCGCCGGGGAGACGGACCCCAGCAGCAAAAATCTCCCATTCCGCCGACGCGCCTCATCAATTGCTCCGCGCAGCCGCGGAAACAATTCCGGCCATGTCTGGGCTTCATCAAGTATGATGAGACTTTTGGTCTTGATCAATGAAGGCCATTGAACATCCAGTCTTAATCGTTCAGGTTCTTGCTCAAGATCAAAATATTCAGTTGACAAAGAACGCGCCAACGTGGTTTTGCCGGACTGACGTGGTCCGATTAACGCCACCGCAGGATACGATTTTAATCGCTGTTCTACCAGCGTTTTTACATTTCTTAGAACTATCATGCAAATTAGAATATAATTTCTATTTTACAAAGTCAAGCCATTTCCAGAGGGCCATTAGTAGTTGTAGTAGTTGTAGGGTCAAACCTACATTATACATTTAATCTACCCACAATCTCCTTTATCTGAATTATCTCCTTGTCCACTTTTCTGTCCTCTGTTCTCCTTCTAATTGCCTCTTGAGGTTACATGATAAAAAGCGCCTTCATATTCTATTCTGAGTTGTCTTGCCATATAAAGAAGTTGTCCTCAATTTTACTCTTTGTAAAGTGTATTTTTTAGGTTTGACCCCATTTCCTTTTTTAAAGTCTTTTGGGCACATACAGCTTATATAGTTCCCGGCGCCGGCTTGCCTTCCAACATCACTCTCGCCAGATTGATCAGTTCCCTGATCCCTGGGTATATGCTCTCATCCGCTATAAACTCATCAAATGTCATCCATTTTTTTTGCCGCGACTCGACAGGGTGCGTTT
>CAKKST010000007.1 GCA_919903585.1 Nitrospiria bacterium
TGGACATGTGATCTTTCGTATGATTATGTTAAGATTAATGCAGCATACAGGACATAGCCATTATATAACAATATTATCAATTAATCTTGCCTTTCCAATCCAGACAGCAAGAGCAATTACAACCTTTCTGTCTATCGCCTCTATTTCTTCAAGGGTCTCTGCATCCCTGATGTTAATATAGTCAATCTTCGCAAGTCTCTCTGATTCTATGATTTCTCTCATGGCAGAAATAATCACTGAAGTCGTTTTCTCTCCATTCTTTATCATCTCCTCTGCCTTCATTAATGATCTGTAGAGACATATAGCAGCCTTTCTTTCCTCCTCATTAAGATAAGAATTTCTTGAACTCATTGCAAGGCCATCAGGCTCCCTGACAGTGGGAAGGACATCAATATCAATATCCATGTTCAAATCAGCAGCCATTCTTTTTATAATAACTGTCTGCTGATAGTCCTTCTGGCCAAAGAATGCCTTGTCTGGCTTTACAATATTAAAGAGCTTTGCGACAACAGTTGCAACGGCTTTGAAATGCCCTGGCCTTGATGCCCCGCACAGCATATCGGTTATTTTTTCCACATTAATATATGTAAGATAACCTTCAGGATACATCCCTGAAACGGATGGCATAAAGAGTATATCAATGCCGGCATCAATGCATAATTGAGTATCTCTCTTTATGTCGCGTGGATAGGCATTAAAATCTTCTTTTGGCCCGAATTGCGTTGGGTTTACAAATATGCTTACAACAACAATATCAGAGACAAGGCGCGCCCTTTTTATCAGGCTTATGTGCCCATCATGGAGAAATCCCATCGTTGGGACAAAGCCGATTGTCTTTTTCTCGGTCTTAAATTCTTTAATGATAATTGAAAGGTCTTTTATGTTCTCAATTACCTGCATAATGGTTAATATCCTATGATATTTTTCGTTTCCTATCAACTAAAAACTGATTGAAGCAGGGTTGCACAGGAAGATAGGTATTGGATGGCATCTGGCAGCAAGAGATGGTATAATATGATTGCGCATGGAGGCCTTAGTGAACCCGCACATCCTTTTGGACTACAGCAGCCATGTGGATATATTCGCTGTAACAGGCTGGCTTATCTGCTGCTTCCTTGTCTAAAGTTAGGAAGCTAAATTACTTTGCGATTGACTTTTTTGGATAAAATTTATAAACTCTTTAAATTATGAATAATTTAATAATAAGAAAGACTAAATATCTTCTGCTTCTTCCTGCCCTCCTCATATTGATATTTGTAAAGACCAATGAGGCAGCAGAGGTCTTTGAGGCAAGGCTTGATGAGATTGCAAAGGTCTTTGAGACCTATTTCCCTGTTATAGAGGGCGCAGTGGTCTCTGCAAATGGCAGGGATGTAAGGATAAATCTCGGTAAAAAGAAGGGGCTCCTGCCGGGGATGGTGGTTGCAATCACAAGGGAGGGAAAGGAGCTATATCATCCTGTTACAAAAGAGGTGCTCGGCAAATACGAAGAAGATATGGGGCGGCTTGAGTTAAAAGAGGTGGGAGATGATAATGCCTCAGGCCTTTTAGTTGGAGAGAAAAAGGGCGATATAAAGGCAGGGGATAGGGTGAGGGTCACAGGGGGCAAGATAAGGGTTGCCCTTATCCCGGCAAATCCAGAGGCCAATATCTTTATAATTGACCAGTTTGCAGATATCCTTGAGGAGACAGGGCGATTTACAGTGATATCCGGGGAGCAGATAGACAAGATAAAAAAAGAGCATCCTGATGATGATGCAGCAAAGATTGCAAAGAGGGTCGGTGAGGCATTTAATATAACCAATCTGTTTATTATTAATACAACTGCCTCAAAGGACAAGACCCTCTTTTCAGCAGAACTTATATCATTGCCAAATAATACACAGGTAGCCGGCATGACAGCCCTCCTGAGGCTCCCGCCAAAGGGCCCAATGGCAATTGAGGACGACCCCCAGCTCAAGGCCTTTGTGATGAAGAAGAAGGAGTTCTGGAGGAAGGAGGTAATACCATTTGGGATAAGATGGCTTTCTGTCGGCGATGTGGATGGTGATGGTAAAAATGAGATAGTGGTGAGCAATGGGAATAAGATAAGGGTCTACCGCTATACAGATGGAAAGTTTGATCTTATATGGGAGGAGAAAGACGCAAAGAGGGCTTATAACCAGTTGTATATGGATGTGGCAGATATAAATGGAAATGGAAGGGCAGAGATATTTGTGACCAATCTGATTAAGGATAAATTATATTCCTATGTTATTGAGTGGAAGGATGGGGAGTTCAAAAAGATACAGAAGGATATGCACTATTTCCTGCGGACAATAACAATGCCAGATGGAGAAAACCTCCTCTTATCCCAGCAGATAGGCAGGACAAGGCCGTTTGAGGGGGCTGTTAAGAAATTAAAATGGGATGGGGAAAAATATATTGAGGGAGAGGTATTTGTTCTGCCAAAGAATGTGAATATCTACGGCTTTACCATTGCTGACCTTGACGGCAATGGGGATAATGAAATTATTTCAATTGATGATGCAGACTATATAAGGATATATGCAATGGACGGCAGGCAGATATGGCGAAGCCCTGACAGATACGGCGGCTATGATACATCTTTTGACTTTGATTATGTAGACGACATATCCGGCGCAAGGGAGAAGAGGGTAAAGATTAAAGGCAGGCTGTTTGTAAAGGACATAGACGGCGATGGGAGGCCTGAACTCATTGTTAGCAAGAATGTGCCGAGCACCTATGCCTTTGAGGTATTCAGGGGCTATCTCTATGGCGAGATGTATGTATTTCACTGGGATGGCATTACGCTTTCAGAGCTGTGGAAGATAAACAGGGTGGGAGGGTTTATTGAGGATTTCGCAGTTGCAGATTTTACCAATGAGGGGTTTGACAGGCTGATACTCGCTACCACGCCTATATTAACCTCTTCAAAGATAGAGGAACTATTTAAGAGTAAAAGCGATATAATTATATATAATATTCCAGAGAGGGGATGAGAAGGGGTAATGGAGCAAGGCGACAATGATTGACGAGCAGACAGGCAGCCAGAATATGGAGCATCTGGACGAAGGAGAGCTTATAGCCCTTATTGATAAGGATAGGCTCCCGAGGCATGTGGCCTTTATTATGGATGGAAACGGCCGATGGGCAAGGGATCGCTATCTTCCGAGGATAGCAGGCCATAAGCAGGGGATTGAGTCTGTAAGGGATATTATTAAACTGAGCATTGAACTTGGAATAAAGGTTCTTACCTTCTATGCATTTTCTGTTGAGAACTGGAGGAGGCCTGAGGATGAGGTCAATGCCCTGATGAGCCTGCTTGAAAGCTATCTCCAGAATGAACTGCGGGGCATGATGGAGAATGGCATCAGATTTTATACTATTGGCAGGGGAAATGAGCTTCCAGAATCAGTAAGAAAATGGATTGAGAAGGTGACGAATGAAACGAGGGATAACAAGAAGCTCACACTCAACATGGCCTTGAGCTATGGCGGCAGGGCAGAGATAACAGATGCTGCAAAGGCCATGGCACAGGATTTAAAAAATAACAAGGTCTCTATTGAAGAGATAACCGAGGAATTCTTTGCAAGATACCTAAATACAAATGGACTTCCTGATCCTGACCTGATGATACGAACAAGCGGCGAGGCGCGGATAAGTAATTTTCTCTTATGGCAGATGGCATATACAGAGCTCCATTTTACAAAGACCCTGTGGCCTGATTTTAGGAGACATGAGATGCTCCTTGCCCTTATTGATTATCAAAGGAGGGAGCGGAGGTTCGGCCGAACATCCGAGCAGGTCAACAGGAGGTGATGATGGGGTTTAAGAGGGTCATTGTTAGCATTATCTTTATACCATTATTTTATATTATAGTTAAATACCTTTCTCCTGCGGTCTTTTTTATACTTATAGCAGCGGGGATTGCGATAGGCCAATATGAATTCTATAGGCTTTTTTATAAAAGCAGGATGACATCCTCCATTGCCATTGGTCTGTTATGCGGCCTTATCCTCGCAGGGACTTTTTATAGATTCAATAATCATATTACACCTGCTATTGCAGTGAGCATAATACTCTTTCTGATTCTGGTTGCCCATTTATTTACTGTAACAAGGATAGAATCCGCCCTCACTGATATCACGGTTACATTCTTTGGCGTCTTCTATGTGGGTTGGCTGATGGGGCATATCATCCTTCTCCGCGGCATGGAAGAGGGGCAGAATCTTATATTCTTTCTATTCCTTGTTACATGGGCAGGCGATGCAGGCGCCTACTATGCAGGGACATTTTTAGGTAAACATAAGCTGTCAAGGGTAATCAGCCCGAAGAAGACCTATGAAGGCGCTGTTGGCTGCCTCGCCCTTAGCATTCTTATGGCCTTTGCAGCGAAATACTGGTTCTTTTCATCCATTACAGACAGCAATGCCCTTTTCTTGGGCATATCCTTTGGCATTATCAGCCAGCTCGGTGATTTCTCAGAGTCTTTATTAAAGAGGAGCGCAGGTGTAAAGGATTCAAGCCTTTTGATCCCTGCCCACGGCGGGATGCTGGACAGGGTGGACAGCCTGCTCTTTACCGCACCGCTGCTTTATTATTATATGAGGTTTTTTAGTTGAAAAGGATTGTACTTCTCGGCTCCACAGGTTCAATAGGTGTAAATACCCTTGATGTTGTAAGCAGATTCCCTGAGAAATTCAGGGTGGTAGGCCTTACTGCAGGGGAGAATATAGAGCTCCTTGAAAAGCAGATTAGAAGATTCAGGCCAAAGTTTGCGTCTATATTAAGGGAGGAGCATGTAGAAAGGCTGAAACAGCGGTGCAGGGATATTGATGTGGAAATATATGCCGGTGTGGAGGGCATGATTAAGGCAGCCGCTGATGATGATGCTGATATGGTGGTATCAGCCATTGTAGGCGCAGCAGGCCTTATACCAACTGTTGCTGCCATCCGCGCAGGCAAGGATATTGCCCTTGCCAATAAAGAGACAATGGTCATGGCAGGCGAGATAGTTACAAAGGAGGCAGAAAAAAAGGGCATAAAGATACTGCCTGTAGACAGCGAACACAGCGCTATTTTACAGTCCCTCGCGGGTTATAAAAGGGACGGTGTAAAGAGATTGATACTGACTGCCTCTGGCGGCCCGTTTTATGATATGCCTGCCTCAAAAAGTAGATGGATAAAACCAAGGGATGCACTGAGGCATCCAAACTGGAAGATGGGCCGGAAGATTACTATAGATTCAGCAACCCTTATGAACAAGGGGCTTGAGGTGATAGAGGCAAGGTGGCTCTTTGATATGCCTGCAGAAAAGATAGATGTATTAATTCATCCTGAAAGTATTGTCCATTCTATGGTAGAATATATAGATGGGTCAGTTATTGCCCAGCTCGGTGTGCCTGATATGAGGATACCTATTGCCTATGCCTTAAGTTATCCTGAACGTTTAAATGGCGGCTTCCCTTCCCTTGACCTTGCAAAGGTAGGCAGCCTGACATTTAAGAAGCCTGATACAAAAAGGTTCCCATGCCTGTCTTACGCATACGAGGCATTAAGAATTGGAGGCACAATGCCTGCTGTCCTGAATGCCGCAAATGAGGTGGCAGCGAGGGCATTTTTAAGGGAAGAGATAGGGTTCCTTGACATACCAAAGGTTATAAAAATGGTAATGAAAGGGCACACCCGGCAGGATATTACAACTATAGAAGATGTGCTCCTCGCAGACCGATGGGCGCGGGGGCATGCAGAGAATCTAATTAAGAGGGGTTTAAAAAGATGACAACATTAGCATCAATAGTTATTGTATTGGGCGTATTGATCTTTGTCCATGAGCTCGGCCATTTTCTTTTTGCAAAGTGGATGGGGGTTGGCGTATTAAAATTTTCCATGGGCCTTGGGCCAAAGCTGGTAGGCTGGAAATGGGGGGAGACAGAGTATGTAATCTCCGTGATTCCATTTGGAGGTTTTGTCAAGATGGTCGGTCAGGAGGACCTGAAGGTTCAAAGCCCTGATGAGATAAAGGAGGAGGATAAAGAGAAGTCATTCCTTCACAAGGGCCCGTTAAAGAGGAGCGCTATTGTTGCAGCAGGCCCGGCATTTAACTTCTTCCTTGCCTTTGTATTGTTTACCGCCATTGTAATTGCAGATGGTATTCATATAAACATCCCCCAGTTAGGAGAGATAGCAGAGAACTCACCTGCTGCTGCGGCAGGTTTCATAAAGGACGACAGGGTTGTATCCATAAACGGAAAGCTGATAAAATCATGGGATGAGATGGTGGAGATCGTGAGAGAAAGCTCAGGCAAAAGGTTGATGTTTATTGTGGAACGGGAGGGGAAGCAGGTTGAGATTGCTGCTACGCCTGAGACTAAAAAGACCAAGACCATTCTCGGTGAAGAGATAGCGGTAGGCCAGATAGGGGTAATGAATGCGGGCAAGGTTATTGCAGAAAAGGTCAATCCTGTGTATGCAGTATATTACGGCGCACTTGAGACATGGAGGTGGTCAAGCTTTATAGTCATGGGCATAATAAAGATGTTTCAGGGTGTGGTCTCTCTAAAGGAGATAGGCGGGCCCATGCTCCTTGCTGATATGGCAGGAAAGGCTGCTGGCGCAGGTGTTCTGAATCTCCTCATGTTCATCTCCATTGTCAGCATAAACCTTGGAATCATAAACCTCCTTCCAATCCCTGTGCTTGACGGCGGGCATCTCCTCTTTTTTGCCATTGAAGGCATAATAGGAAAGCCGTTAGACCAGAGGAAGATGGAGATTGCACAGTGGATAGGCATGGGCATTATCGGCCTGTTAATGGCCTTTGCCATTATTAACGACGCAATGCGGTATTCTGACGGCATCCTGAATTTTTTTAGAAAGATTATAGGTTATTCAGTGTAGGCCATGTTTATCAAAAGAAAAAAAACTCGCCAGATAAGGGTTGGCTCTGTGCCGGTCGGCGGCAATGCGCCCATCTCTGTCCAGTCCATGACAAATACAGATACGAGGGATGTGGATGCAACAGTCAGCCAGATAAAGAGGCTTGAGGATGCAGGGTGCGAGATAATCCGTGCGGCAGTGCCTGACAAGACTGCGGCAGAGGCGCTCAGCGCAATTAAAAAACAGATAAGGATACCGCTGATTGCAGATATACATTTTGACCACCGCCTTGCATTAAAGGCAATAGAGCAGGGTGTTGATGGACTGAGGATCAATCCCGGAAATATCGGAGACAAGAAAAAGATAGAGGCAGTGGTCTCTGCCTGCAAAGATAAAGGGATTCCAATACGAATCGGCGTTAATGCAGGCTCACTTGAAAAGGATCTCTTAAAAAAATACGGCCATCCAACACCTGCTGCAATGGTAGAATCGGCCATGAGGCATATCAGGATACTTGAAGACCGGAAATTTTTTGATATCAAGGTCTCGCTTAAGGCATCCAGTGTGATAAATACAATTGAGGCCTACCGTTTGATTTCAAAGAAGGTAGATTACCCTTTGCATATCGGCATCTCAGAGGCAGGGCCTCTGTTTTCAGGCACAATAAAATCTGCTGTCGGCCTCGGCATACTTCTTTCAGAAGGGATAGGTGATACCATCCGCATCTCGCTCACAGCAGACCCTGTGAAAGAAGTAGAGGTGGCATATGAGATATTAAAGTCCCTCGGTCTTCGCAAGAGAGGTATAAATATTATCTCCTGCCCGACATGCGGCAGGCTTGAGATTGATGTGATAAAACTCACCTCAGAGGTAGAGCAGAGGCTGTCGCATATAAAAGAGCCGATTGATGTCTCTGTGCTGGGTTGTGTTGTAAACGGCATCGGCGAGGGCAGGGAGGCTGATATCGGCATTGCAGGCGGCAGGGGTATTGGCATAGTATTCAAGCATGGCAAGGTAATGAAAAAGGTAAAGGAGAAAGACCTTGCAGACCTCCTTGTAACTGAAGTAAAGGAGATGATAAGGAAATAATGGGAAGGATAAAGAACAGGCTATTAGCAAAAATATTTACAAGATTTCCCTTTTTGCTAAGGGGGTATTTTCAAAGGAGAGGTTTAAGGGGTGACAGCGAGATCCCCTGGACGCCCCTTAAAAAGGACTTAAGGGATTGTAAGGTTGCCATTGTTACAACAGCAGGCGTCCATCTGAAAAGCCAGCAGCCTTTTGACATGAAGGACAAGAAGGGTGATCCATCATTCAGGGAGATACCGGCCAACATCCCAACCTCAGAGCTGATGATAACCCATGACTACTATGATCATAAGGATGCGGATAAGGATATAAATATCGTCTTTCCAATAGACCGTCTTAAAGAGATGAAGAATGCAGGTGAGATAAAGGCTGTAGCAGATGTTAACATTGGCTTTATGGGCCATATAGATGACCAGCTCCTTTCAGTCCTTATAAACGAGACCGCACCTGAGGCAGGAAAGAGGCTGAAGGCGCAGGGTGTTGATGTTGTCCTTCTCACACCCGGCTGAGGCCTGTGCAACAGGTCAGCGGCGCTGATCCAGAGGGAGATAGAAAAGATAGGGATTTCAACAATAGGCATCTCTATTGTCAGAAGGTTTACAGAGGAGATAAGGCCGCCGAGGGCCGTGTTTTTAAAATGGCCGCTCGGCCACCCGCTGGGCGAGCCGTTTAATGTAAAGCAGCAGAGGGCTATATTGAAGAAGGCCTTTGATGCCTTGCGTGAGATAAAAGAGCCGGGGACAATCATTGACCTGCCATATAAATGGAAACGAGAGAATTGGGAAGAATTAGGATAGATGGACATACATCATCTGAGGGTCTTTATATCAGTATTTAAAAACAGGGGTTTTTCAAAGGCATCAGAGGAACTTCATCTCACACAACCAACCATCAGCGACCATATCAGGACATTAGAGGACGAATTAAATTGCAAACTCTTTGACAGGCTCGGCAGGACGATCATCCCCACACCAGAAGCTGAGGTTTTATACACCCATGCAATAGAGGTCATAGAAAAGATTGAAGCCCTCAAAGAGGCAGTCAGCTTTGGTAAAAAAGAAATCTCAGGCAAATTAATTATCGGGGCAAGCAACATACCCGGCACATATCTCCTTCCATCACTTATTTCAGGCTTTCAGAAAAGACACCCCTCTATTTCATTTGAGGCAGCAATCTCTGACTCAAAGATAATCGCAGATAGGATTCTAAGGCATGAGATACTTCTGGGTATTGTTGGCGCCACATTCAGCGGGGAACAGATAAATTACACCCCCTTTATGGAGGACGAGCTGATTATCGTATCTTCACCCTCTTTTATAAAGGCAGCAAAAATTACAATGAATGATCTTGTAAAATATCCGATGATCCTGCGGGAAGAGGGTTCAGGCACACGAAGGGAAACCGAAAAAATACTGGAGGGCAAAGGGGTTAACCTTGAGGGCATAAAGATTGCAGGCACATTTGGCTCTACAGATGCAGTGAAGCAGGCTGTAAAGGCAGGGCTGGGCATTGCAATCCTGTCAAGATTATCTGTGATAGATGAACTAAAGTACGGTATACTTAAGGAGATAAAGATAAAAGATACAACAATGAAACGGATGTTCTGGATTGCAACACACAAAAAAAGAAGCCTCCCGCCTGCGCACACCATGTTTTTAGAATATATAAAATCCCAACCCCTATAAATACCCCGCTAATTATAGAAATTTCCTATTTGACATATTAGTTATACCTATATAAAATAGGCCTATATAAAATCCTTAGCAAAAAGATAAAGAAGGTAAGAACAGATGCGCCAGCTTAATAGCATGTTTTATATTGCCTTAATCATCAGCCTTAGCCTTTTATTTCCTGTTAGCCGTTCCTATGCAAAAGAGAGAAAGGTAAATGTTACGGTTGAGGTTAATCTTAATGCGCCTGATGATGCAAGGCATGTGAGGCTCTGGCTTCCTTATCCGATGTCCGATAATAATCAGGATGTAACAGATGTAAACATTAACGGCAACTTCTCGGATATGAAGATACTGAGGGAGGGTAAGTATGGCAATAATGCCCTGTATGTGGAATGGAAGGAGCCAAATCAAAAGAGGAGCATAAAATATTCCTTTAATGTGAGGCGTACGGAGCTGGTTACAAAGGAATTTACTAAAAGGGAGGTTCCATTTTCAAAAAAGGAATTTAATAAATACCTTGAACCAACGCGCCTTGTTACTACAGACGGCAAGGTAAGGGAATACGCAGAGAAGATAACAAAAGGCAGGAAAGGGACACTCGCAAAGGCGAGGGCAATATACGACTGGGTTGCTGAGAATATGAAACGCGACCCTGATGTTAGGGGATGCGGATTTGGCGAGGTGGAGAAGCTCCTTGAGACAATGGGCGGCAAGTGTGTGGATATACATTCGGTTTTTGTCGCCCTTATGCGGGCCTCCGGCATACCTGCAAGAGAGGTCATGGGTATCCGTATACCACAGGGCAAAGAAGGCAGCATGACAGCAGCCCAGCACTGCTGGGCAGAGTTTTATCTCCCAGGATATGGCTGGGTAATCGTTGACCCTGCTGATGTGGCAAAGGCGAGGCTTGAAAAGCAGCTTACTAATGAGCAGTTAAAACCATACAGGGAATACTACTTTGGCGCTGTGGATGAGAGCAGGGTAGCCTATGGCATAGGAAGGGATATCATGCTTAATCCACCCCAGAGCGGAGAGCCATTAAACTACTTTATGTATCCCTATGCAGAGGCAGATGGGGCAAAATTAAACGAAGATTTATTTGGATACAACCTCGGCTATAAGATAACATTCCGGGAGCTGTAAACAGCTCCCGCCTGATTCTCTTGCCCCTTACAACCAAAATTTACTAATAATTTACAACGTATATTTCACGCAATGAAGCAAGGGTATCATCTAAGGGGCGTCCCAAAGTCATAGATATCTTTTCCCATAACTGTTCGATCTCATCGCTAATTCGCTTAGCAATTCTACTTGATAATTCAAAGCCCTCCCCGCTCTCCCGCCTCATGCGGTATTTGATGTTATAATTGCTGCCTTTCCTAATCTGGACAGAAGCGATGAAGTTCGCTGACCATTAGAATTTTATCAGTTTCCCTCTACACTCTCAATCTCCTGCCAGATATTGCGCATGAGTTTTTCCTCTTTTGCAAGGCAGAAGAAAAGCGGCTGTCCTCAATTTTCATATTTCCCTTGAAGCAGGTTTTGCCAAGGGTGCAGACCAGACCCTCTGCCCCTCTCTTGCTGCTTCCTTCAAGGAAAACCTTTCATATCCCTCAAGGAACAATAATATCTCCCTCTCGCACAAATTGTTTAACACCCTCTATTAATTTTGAACGTTCATCTGAACAAACAAAAATAATATCAGGGTATTCTTTCTTCGCAATTAAGTATGCTGAAAGTTGGGCTAAGTCAAAAATATTAGGAACCCATGCTTTTCCAAGGATAGTAATTGCCTGCCCTATCATTTCTTCTGTAAATTCTATTCTTTGCATCTGCAGGATGTCTTCGGCAAATCTACTGCTAAGAGCATTAAACTCTTCTTCGGTAATTGGATCATCCTGTTGGAGGGGATATTTCCACAGACGATAAAAAACCTTGCGTATCTCAATGATAGCAAGGTTTAAATAAAATAATTCGTGTCTGTTATTAAAGAGGTTGTTTACTATGTTAGAACCAGCCTCCTCTTTATATCGTTTTAGAAATGCGCTTGTTTCAAGAAAATACTTTGGCATTTATTCATTATCTCTTTCCTCTGAAAGGAGCTTTGATAATGATGGCAACTTCTTTGTTATTTCCCAGACTTGTTCTATAGAAGGAGCACCGGTAGCCATTTCCTGCAACCTCTGATTTAGCACTTCACGCCCGTACAGAGGATTTATTAATCGATTTGGTAAAACTAACTTTTTAACAGAATCTGCCTGGTTTTGTTCAAGAACATCTAAATAGAATATTATATGCCACTGCCATTTATCTAAAAGTTCATATCTTAATCTTCTTTCAGATGTCCAATTTTCTTCAACCATCCCTAACCCTTCTGACAATAAGGAGGATGATGTATCTATTTGCTGAGCATTTAATATAGGTTTCATAGTTTTATTGTACCTCAATCCACGACTGCGAATCAATGTTCATATCAACCACTGGTTGATTGTTGCGAATAGTTTTCTGTACCTTCCCAATAAAAGTGAATTGATGAGAATATTCCGCACTTTCAATATATGCCCCTGCATGCCGTATCTCAGCCATATCTTTACCAGATAGAAGTTCGTTAGGCTGAAACGGTTGACCAAGTTTCATTGGTGTGGCATATTCCTCATATAGTTGCCAGATAAGTTGCTCAACCGAGGCTTTCGGTGCATCTATTTTAAGGCCAAGTTCTTTTGCCTCATCCCGGTCAATAGGATATGCATGTATGGTAATATCTCCTGTAATTTCATTTATGATTTTTTTTATTTTTTGACTTTCTCTTGTTTTATCCATATGAAGAGATAGAAGTCTTTCAGTCAAAAGTTTAGCCATCCTATATGCACGATATGCATTGCCAATAGACAATGGATGTAGTTTTTCAACC
>CAKKST010000008.1 GCA_919903585.1 Nitrospiria bacterium
TTAGGACAGGTGTTTTGGATTGAAAATGAAAAGCCGCAAAAACTCTTGCTCATAAGCAGCAAGCCCCTCACGATAAAAGAATATTTTTCAGACATTGAAGATGTTAGAGGATTACGGAAAAAACTAAAAGAATATTCTTTCATTGATTTATATGACGATAATTTTTCTCAATACAGTCAGAGGTTTCGCCAATTATTCGGAATGAATTCCGATAAAGCAATTGACTTGTTTTATCAAACAGTTTCAATGAAGTCAGTTAGCAGTTTGACAACATTTGTAAGAGAACAAATGTTGGAACGAACCGAAATCAAAATTCAAATAGACGAACTCAAAAAACGGTTTGATGATTTGAACAAGGCGTATGCAGCCGTTCAGGAAGCACGAAGGCAAAGAGACATTTTGAAACCGATTGTTGAGTTGAGCAAAAATTACAGAGAGTGTGAGGAAAAAATTCAGGAGATAGATAACATCATTCAATCAATTCCAAGCTACTTTGCTTCAAAGAAAATTGATTTGTTGCAAGAAGAGGTTAGAATTTGCGAAGGCAAATTAAATCAACTCACAAACCAACTGGAAGGAATAGAAAGAACATTAGAAACAAAGCGAGATGCTGGAAACCTAATCAAGCAAAATATTCGGAGTAATGGAGGTGAAAGATTAGAACAGATTGCTAATGAAATTTCTCAAAGAGGAATTTCAAGGGATGATAAAAAAGTAAGGCACAATCAGTATTCTGAACACACATCAGTTTGTGATTTGCCTACGGCAAACACCGATAGGACTTTTTATTCCAACTTAAAATCTGCACAACAGAAAATTATTGACTTAGAAAAAATTCAAGGCGACAAGTTGGAAGAACAAGCTGCTAAAGTAGCAGACCAAAGAACACTTAAAGAAAAAATTGAAGTTGAAGAAGCAGAATTAGATTCATTGAAAAGTAGGAAGAATCAAATCCCTTTAGAGATACTAAACATTCGTGAGCAGTTGGCAAATGATTTAGAAATTAAAGAAGATGAAATTCCATTTGCAGGTGAGTTGCTGAAAGTTAATGATGATGAAAAAGATTGGGAAGGTGCATTAGAAAGGTTGTTGAGAGGTTTTGGTATTAGTATGTTAGTTCCTGAAAAACATTACAGGCAGATAAGCAAGTATGTCAATGAAAGGAAGTTGAAAGACAACAAGAACCGAGGAATGAGATTTGAATATTTTAAAGTGCCTCACAATTTCAAATTGAATAATTTTCTCAATGACATTGACCCTGATTCAGTCGTAAATAAAATTGACATCAAACCCGACACACCTTTTGAAGAATGGTTGAAAGCGGAGTTGCAAAAGCGATTTGATTTAAAATGTGTTTCACTTGAAGAATTCCAAAAGCAAAGTGATGTAATTACAAAAGAAGGACAATTCAAAACAGGTAGTCAACGTCACACAAAAGACGACAGACGAGAATTGTGGGACAGAAGAAATTTTGTTTTGGGTTGGACTAACAAAGAAAAAATTCTTGCAGTTGAAAAACACTTGACCGATTTACGGAATGAGAAAAGTGAAATTGATTCTGCCTTAGGAAAATTAAAAACAGAAATTGCTAACAACACAATCTTAAATACTAAACTCAATTTGGTAGTTGCTTACACGAATTGGAATGATTTGAATTGGCATGATGAAGCAAGAGAGGTTTCTAAATTAGAACAAGAGAAAAGGAATTTAGAAAGCAGCAATGATGTATTGAAAGAGTTGCAAGCACAGTTGGTTGTAGTTTTAGGAGAGATTGAAACTTTGGATAAA
>CAKKST010000009.1 GCA_919903585.1 Nitrospiria bacterium
GTATAATCATGGCAAGGCCTGTCTTTTCATACCCCTTTATCAGAAACTGTGTTATTACAAACCCCACAATATAACCGATAACTGCATTTATAATTGCCTGCTCAAAGATTATCTTATATATAAAAAGATTATTGGCGCCAATTGCCTTGAGTGTGCCATACTCTCTTAAATGCTCTATGGTAGATGTATAAATGGTCTGGCCGACAATAACTATGCCTATTGCAAAGCCCATAAATGCAGTCATGAGAAAACCCATGCCCATGCCTGTTTCAACTGTCCAGTACCACCTTGTCCTGTTGGAAAATTGCCTGCTTGTATAAACATCCACACCCTTTAGCCTATCTTTTAATCTCTGGACTATTTCATGGACATCTTCAGCAGGGTCTGTTTTTACAAGTATAAAGACCGTGCTATCCTGCCCAATATATGAGGCAAGGCTCTTTGCAGTATCATAGGAGGTAAAAATAAATGGCGCAGTAGTGAATGATTTTATTCCCGTGGTTATACCGATAACCTTTACCTTCTGGTTCATAACCTCTCTTTCATCGCCAATTGAAAATTTTCCCATCTTCTTTTCTGCGGATTCATCCAAAATAATATGTTTACCGCCTTTTACATCTGATGCCTTGCCTTCCTTCATATTCCATGGCCCGCCAATGCCTGTATTGGGGTTATAGCCTATTATCTCTACCTGTTCAGTTCCACCTTCCTTTCGTTTCATAACACCCCATGCAAGAATAAATTTTTCAGCATGCAAAACGCCCTTTGTCTCCCTTACAAGATTGATTTTTGTCTCAGGGAATGCCTGTGCCCAGTCAAAATTTGGCGTGTTCTTTGATGTTACCCAGATATCAGCATCAGTATTATCAATTATAACAGAGGCATTTTGCATGAAGCCAAGATATATCCCTACCTGAGCAAAGATGAGCACAACAGAAAAGGTAACGCCAATGAGTGTAATGATAAACCTTATTTTATCATGAAACATATTTTTTCTTGCTATTGAGACCATAGTTTTATATTAGCATTTTTTCAATTTTTTTGTAAGGTTTTTCATGTTATCCCATATTCTTGCTTGACAATAATTGGCCTTGGAATTAGAATAATCCTTCATCTATTGCAGCAATTAGTAAGGAGGAATGTAAGAATGAGATTAGAGGGCAAGGCTTGGAAGTTCGGGGATGACATCAGCACTGATCATATAGCCCCGGGGAGGCTTTTTCACCTGCGGTCAAATCTGGATGAGATGGCAAAGCATGTGCTTGAGGATGCAGACCCGGAGTTTTCAAAGAAGGTGCAGAAGGGTGATTTTGTTGTGGCAGGAAAAAATTTTGGCCTTGGCTCAAGCAGGGAACATGCGCCGAGGATAATAAAGATTGCAGGCGTAAGCGCTGTGCTTGCAAAGTCCTTTGCGAGGATATTTTTCAGGAATGCCATAAATGTCGGGCTTCCTGTCCTGATATGCGATACAGACAAGATTGACAATGGCGATGACCTTGAAGTGGATTTAGAAAAAGGGGTCATTAATGATAAGACAAAAAACCTGACCCTTGCCTTTTCAGCCCTTCCAAAGGGTATGCTGAATATTCTTAATGACGGCGGGCTTACGGCCCATATACAAAAGCATGGTGATTTTAAATTAGAGTGATACCCCTCACCCTAACCCTCTCCCACAAGGGGAGAGGGAATATATGTTGGGTCTCTCCCACAAGGGGAGAGGGAATTTCTCTGATTCCCCTCCCTTTATGGGAGGGGATAAAGGGGAGGGTGTTAATAAGGAGATTGTAAATGAGTTATACAGTAACATTTATTCCGGGGGATGGAACAGGCCCTGAGATAGCAGAGGCAACAAAAAGGGCGCTTGAGGCAACAGGTGTAAAATTTGACTGGGATATTCAGAATGCAGGCGCTGATGTTTATGAAAAAGAAGGAAATCCTCTGCCAGCGAGGGTAATTAAGTCCTTGAAGGAGAACAAGGTGGGGATTAAAGGCCCGATAACCACGCCAGTTGGCTCGGGTTTTAGGAGTGTAAATGTGGCGTTGAGGAAGGAGCTTGATTTATACTGCTGCCTGAGGCCGTGCAAGAGCTATGAAGGTGTGCAGTCAAGGTATACAAATATAGATCTGGTTATTGTCCGTGAAAATACAGAAGACCTTTATGCAGGGATTGAATATCAGAAGGGGTCTTCCAGTGCAGCAGAGATGATAGCAACCATTGAAAGGCTTTCTGGGGTTAAGATCAGGGAGGATTCTGGTATCAGCATTAAACCGATTTCAGAATTCGGAACAAGACGGATTGTTAAGTTTGCCCTTGAATATGCAAGGGAGTACAAAAGAAAAAAGGTTACTGCAGTGCACAAGGCAAATATAATGAAGTACTCAGACGGTCTCTTTCTTGAGGTGGCAAGGGATGTGGCAAAGGGTTATCCTGATATAGAATTTGAGGACAGGATAGTGGACAATCTTTCCATGCAGCTTGTGCAGAAGCCTGAGCTTTATGATGTATTAGTGCTTCCGAATCTTTATGGCGATATTATATCTGACCTTGCCGCAGGCCTTGTTGGCGGCCTCGGTGTTGCGCCCGGTGCAAATCTCGGTGATGGTATTGCGCTCTTTGAGCCGACACATGGAAGCGCGCCGAAATATAAGGGCCTGAATAAGGTAAATCCTGTGGCAATGATGCTCTCTGGCGTGATGATGTTGAATTATATCGGCGAGAAAGAGGCTGCAAAGAGTTTAGAGCAGGCGATTTCTGAGGTTATGAAAGAGGGCAAGGTTGTTACATACGATTTAAAATCAAAGAAGGACGATTCGTCTGCAGCAACAACATCCGAAATGGCAGATGAGATAATAAAAAAAATAAGCCAAATGCGTTAAATCGTTAAATAAAATGTATTTATTCTTCTGCGTCATTCCCGCCCCTGTCTTCACAGGGGTAAACTCCGGCGGGAATCCAGAAGAAGATCGCGGTAGTCAGGCTCGTCCCTGTAGGGGTTCAAAATTTTGAACCCCTACTCAGCAGGAACGGGGTCAGGGATGACCCCGAATACCGTTGTTCTGGATTCCGCATTCCTGAATCAAGTTCAGGACAGGCAAGTGCGGAATGACATTTTCCATAATCAAATAGATTCCTGCTATACGAAAGTGGGCAGGATTGAGAGAATATTGTATTAGGTATGGAGGTAAGAGTTGAGCAGGCGAAAGGTAACTGTTGTTGGCGCAGGGAATGTTGGCGCAACTACTGCACAGAGGATTGTTGAAAGAGGTATTGCAGATGTTGTTTTTGTGGATGTTGTTGACGGTATTCCTCAGGGCAAGGCCCTTGATATATTACAGTCTGCACCTATTATAGGTTTTGATACAAAGATAATCGGCACAACAAGATATGAAGCAACAAAGGGCTCTGATATTGCAGTTATTACTGCAGGCCTTGCGAGAAAGCCGGGGATGTCCCGCGAAGACCTGCTTTCTGCAAATGCAAAGATTGTTAAAAATATTACATCAGAGTTGATCAAATACTCACCTGATGCAATTATCATCGTGGTAACCAATCCGGTAGATTTAATGACCTTTCTGTGTGCAGAGGTAAGCGGCTTTCAAAAGAACCGTGTCTTTGGAATGGGCGGGGTTCTGGATACAGCGAGGTTCAGGACATTTATTGCAATGGAGCTGAATGTGCCTATAAAGGATATAAATGCCGTTGTCCTTGGCGGGCATGGCGATGCAATGGTGCCCCTTCCAAGGTTATCTACTGTTTCCGGAAGGCCATTAACAGAGGTGTTGAATATAGATAAGATAGAGGCGATTGTTAAACGCACAAGGGATGGCGGCGCAGAGATAGTTAGTTTATTAAAGACAGGCAGCGCCTATTATGCGCCATCAGCAGCGGTCATGGAGATGGTGGAGGCTGTTTTATTAGATAACAAAAAGATTTTGCCATGCTCAGCCTGCTTGAATGGCGAGTATGGGATAAAAGGTTTGTATGTTGGTGCGCCTGTGCAGCTTGGGAAAAATGGAGTAGAAAAGGTTATTGAAATAACATTGACAAAAGAAGAAAGAATCGCCTTTGATAAATCAGTTGGGATGGTTCGCGATGGCGTAGAGCAGGTTATGTCATTAATTGGAAAGAAATGAAAGAACTACACTTTAATGATATTGCAGATAAAATCGCAAAGATGTGCATTGATGCTGCGTGCATCTTAGAGGATGACATTACCTCTGCCATTGACATGGCGCTGGAACTTGAGAAATCGCCTCTCGGCATAGAGGTGTTGGATCAGTTGAAGGAGAATGCTGTCATTGCGAGGGAAGAGGGGATACCAATCTGTCAGGACACAGGCATGGCGCTCTTTTTTGTAGAATATGGCGAGGATGTGAAGATAAAGGGCGGCCTTCTTAATGACGCAATAAATGAGGGGGTAAGGAAAGGCTATCAGAAGGGCAATCTTAGAAAATCCATTGTGAATGACCCTATAACAAGGAGGAATACGCAGGACAATCTCCCTGCTATAATACACACAGCTCTTGTTCCCGGCGATAAGTTAAAGATAAACTTTAAAATAGTTGGCGCGGGCTGTGAGAACATGAGCAGGATAAGGATGTTAAAGCCTACAGAGGGCATAAAGGAGATAAAGAAATTTGTTGTTGATACGGTGAAAGAAGGCGGGATCAATGCCTGCCCGCCATTGATTGTGGGTGTTGGTATCGGCGGGAATTTTGAGATGTGCGCAATATTAGCCAAGAAATCCCTGATGAGGCCCATCGGCCAGCCAAATAAAAGGATGGAGATTGCCGCATTAGAGGAGAATCTTTTAAAGGAGGTAAACAATCTTGGCATAGGCCCTGCCGGGTTTGGCGGAAGGGTTACTGCGCTTGCTGTTCATATTGAGACACATCCATGTCATATTGCATCACTGCCTGTTGCAGTTAATCTGAATTGCCATGCGAGCAGAAAGAAGACACTGGTGTTATGATTATTGTTTATGGGATTTAAGGCAGGCTTACGGTTTTCAATTAGATGAAAAGAAACTTGAAGAGTTAGAAGGAATATTTGAAAAGACATGGAAAAGCTTCTCTATAGAGATTGAAAGGTTCTGTCATTTTCTTGGTTGAAAATCTTAACGCTTACGTAGGACATGCCTGCTTTTCTCTTACCTTAAACCTTTCAATGTTCTTGGGTTTGGGGAAGGCCTTTCCGCCGAATATCTTAAAGGCAAGGTTTGAACCGATGTTTATGCGATAGCTCGGCGTATGGCCATAGAGCCTCTGGAATATATTTTTTGTTGAATGAAACTCCCTGAACATCCAGTAGTAGCCCTCCTGCAACTGCTCTACAGTCATCTTCTTTG
>CAKKST010000010.1 GCA_919903585.1 Nitrospiria bacterium
AAGGTGGCAAATGTTGCCTAATAGTCTGGGTTTTGTCGAGGGCGGCTTTGTCCCCAATCCATTTGAAAAGGTAACTGAATACTGGCCCACCATGCCAGAGGTATTAATCAGCCTCAGCGTCTGGGCAATCGGTATATTGATACTCACTGTGCTTTACAAGGTAGCAGTCTCAGTAAGGGAAGAAACAGCAGGGGCAGATACGGAGCACTGATCGGGATACTTTTTGGGGCGCCGTGGGTTTTCTGAAGTTCTAATTTATTTTTCATAATGCCATTAAATGGGCAACTCTGAAAATTTTATTGTCCTTGATAATGTTTTTCTTACTGGACATGATTCAGCAATTTTTCTTAAAGTCTGTTTTTGCTCTTCTGTCAAGCTGCCAGATAATCTAATCTCGTATTTAAACACCACTTCTTCAGGATTACTTCTATCTAAATTTACACTGACTACTACATTCTCTAATGGGATATTTTCTCTATCTGCCTTATCTCGTATTGACATATTAAGACATGTTGCATAAGCTGCTTCAAGTAATTCATGCGGTCTAAAACCATTATTTTTACCGCCTTTATCTGCTGTTGCATCTGAATATGTTTCAAAATTTTCACTAACAACATGACATCTATATTTCTCCTGTTTGCTTGACACCCTTACCATATTATTACCCCTTTTAATACGTTTTGAGGGACTCGCAAAAAGTCAGAAAATATGGTTTTGACTTTTTACAAATCCATCAGTTTTAACTTCACTCAGATTTTATAAATCATCAGGCCTGGAAATTGTTTAAAGTGTTTGTCAAGGGTGAAGACACTTAGATCATATTCAATGGCGATGATTGATATAAGGATATCTGACAGAGGCAGAATGAGCCCTCTTTTTCTTAAGGAGGTTGATAATTCTCCAGCCTTTTGCCATAAGGGCTTTGACATTTCAGCGTATTGTAAATTTGATAATGGCCATAATATCTTAGATTTTTCAGCCTCTGACTTAACCCCCTGCAGCAGCTCAAAGATTACTACGCCGCATACCCACACTGAGTTTCCAATAATAAGCGCCTCGAGCCTGTCCCCTATCTCAGACCGTGATTTGAAAAACTCAATCCATATATTCGTATCCACCAGTATACTGTTACCTGCTTCTTTCAATTAGTTTCTCCCTCTTTTTTTGAGCCTCTACCTCAATCGCTTCCTCTTTTTGCCAATCGTAATCAATCTTCACCTTCCCTCTTAGTGCAATTAGTTCTTTTATCTTTTTCTGCCTGATGAATTCCTTCATTGCAACAACAATTGCCTTTGTCTTGGATTTTTCTCCAGCGATCTTTTGTACCTCAGAAATGAGATTGTCAGGTATGTTTAATGTTGCACGCATAGTAGTCACCTCCTTGATATGCTTATATTATATGCACAAAAACCCTCTCTGTCAAGAAAGTATCATAAAAGAAGGCCATCCCTTTTATTTCCTTCTATCAGATGAGGGTTTTTTATGGTATTATAATCCCATGAAAACAAAGCAATCTTACTTAAGCCAGTTGCCGTCAGTGGATGAATTATTAAAGGATAAAACAGTGCTGGAATGGCTTGAAGAAAAGCCGCGGTCATTGGTGCTTGAGGCATTGCGGATGGCGATAGAAGAAAAGAGGAAGGTGATTCTGGAATCAAAGGTAGGGGCAATTCATGAATTGCCCCTACATCATAGCAGCCTTGAGCCTGAAAATATTATTAACAGGGCAGAAGATATATTAAATACCCTCACCCAATTAAACCTGCGTCCTGTGATTAATGCAACAGGCGTGATTGTCCATACCAATCTCGGCAGATCTGTCTTATCTGAAAAGGCGGTTAAAAATATTGAGGCAGTTGCAAAAGGGTATTCCAATCTTGAATATGACCTCGTAAAAGGCGAGAGGGGTAAGAGATATTATCACATAGAAAAACTTCTCTGCAAACTAACTGGTGCAGAGGCAGGTTTTGTGGTGAATAATAATGCTGCTGCTGTTCTTATTGCCTTGAATACACTTGCACAGGGCAGGGAAGTAATTGTGTCGCGGGGAGAGCTTGTGGAGATCGGCGGCTCCTTCAGGATACCTGAGGTGATGGAGCGAAGCAATGCAAGGCTGATGGAGGTTGGCACTACAAATAAGACGCATTTAAAAGATTATGAAAAGGCAATAAATGATAATACAGCACTCTTACTTAAAGTTCATACGAGCAATTATAAGATTGTAGGCTTTACAAAGGAGGTTGCAATCAGTGAGCTTGTCGGGCTTGGCAAGAAGAAGAACCTCCCAGTGATGTTTGATCTTGGAAGCGGCTCCCTGATAGACTTAAAAAAGTACGGGATATTCGGCGAGCCGACTGTATCTGAGGCAGTATATGAAGGGGCTGACATTATTACCTTTAGCGGTGATAAGCTCCTCGGCGGGCCGCAGGCAGGCCTGATAGTCGGCAGGAAAAAATATCTTGATATGATTGTAAACAATCCCCTTGCCCGCGCTATTCGCATTGACAAACTAACACTTGCAGGTCTTGAGGCAACATTGATGGAGTATCATGATGAAGACAAGGCAGTAAAAAATATTCCAACACTCAGGATGCTTACAGAGTCATTAAATGATATTGAGAACAGGGCTAAGAAGATTCAAATGGAACTTAAGGCAGTTGACGCCTTACTTCTAAAGATTGATATTGAGCAGGAATTCTCTCAGGCAGGCGGCGGCTCTTTGCCATTAGTAAAGCTTCCTACATTTGTTGTTACACTGACGCCAGTGGCTTATGGCTCTCCTTTAACAGTTAATATGTTAGAGGAAAGGCTTAGAAAAGGCAAATACCATGTTATTGCGAGGATAAAGGATAATGCCCTGCTCCTTGATGCAAGGACTATTCAAGATTCTGAGATAGGGGAGCTTGTAGATTCTATAAAGTCTGCCCTGCGGGACTGATAAGGGTGGGGTGTGAACTTAATTAGAAATTAGTGGAAAAAATTTCATACATATTGGTAAAAAAGGATACACCATATAACAGATGGTTAAATTTACTAATTTTCTAATATATTGAAAATAAAAGGAAAATAAAAAAGCTATTCTATATACAGCAACTGGCACAGAGATTGCTTATTGTAGATGGGTGGTAGGGGTGCACGGTTAAAACCGTGCCTACAAAAGACTACCCTCTCCCCTTGCGGGAGAGGGTAAGGGTGAGGGGCAGAAGGGGTGCGGGGATGAAGAACATAGACTTAAAAAATATGTCTGCTGACAGGCTAATTGGCCTGAATATTGCCACTCACTCACTCACTCACTCACTCACTCGTAACCCCTTACCTGTCTTGCCTCTACCTGTCGGTAGACAGGGAACAGGCAGGCAAAA
>CAKKST010000011.1 GCA_919903585.1 Nitrospiria bacterium
AGGAGGGTGGAAGCCCTATAGCAGGCATTGTGATGATAATTGTTGCGCCTATTGCAGCAATGCTAATCCAGATGGCCATCTCCCGCTCAAGGGAATATATAGCGGATGAGGGCGGCGCAAAGATACATGGCAATCCGCTATCCCTTGCCAATGCCTTAAGGAAACTGCACTCTGCTGCTGAGAAGATACCTATGGATGCAAATCCTGCAACATCACACATGTTTATTGTGAGCCCATTAAGGGGCGGCGGCATATTAACCCTCTTTTCCACACATCCGCCTATGGAGGAAAGAGTCAAAAGATTAGAGGCATTAGTAACAGGAATAAGATAGTGGAGGCATAAGATAGAAAAGGGTGCAAGAAAGGCAAGCCTTAATATATTAATCAGATTAGATGCAAAAGGTGGCTTTGCTGATGAGCTTATAAAGGAGGTCTTTAATAAGACCTCCTTTTCTGTTTTGGACAGGGCATTTATTACAGAACTTGTATATGGCGTATTAAGGCAGAGGGGGTTTTTAGACTGGATTATTGAAAAATTTACGAAGAAGCCGATAAAAAAGAGCAGCCCTTTAATACGCAATATCCTGAGGCTTGGCGCATATCAGCTTTTATTTCTTGATAAGGTGCCAATATCAGCAGCAGTAAATGAATCTGTAAGGCTTGCAAAGGAGAAAGAGAAGAGGTCATCAGGTTTTGTCAATGCAGTATTAAGGAATATTGACAGGGAAAGAAACAATATCCCCTATCCTGAACCAGAGGAGCATCCTGTAGAATTTATCTCTGTAAGATACTCACACCCTGCATGGCTTGTTAAGAGGTGGATAGAGAGATTTGGCATAGACAAGGCCATTGCCCTCTGTAAGGCAAATAATGAGCCGCCGCCATTTACAATCAGGACAAATACCCTTAAGATAAAGAGGGATGAATTAAAAAAACAGCTAAAGGAATATGTTGACAGCATAGAGGATTGTTCAGTATCATCAAATGGCCTTATGTTAAAGGGGCCTGCTAATATTGCTGATTACCCTGCTTATAAAGAAGGGCTTTTTTATGTTCAGGACGAGGCAGCACAATTAATAAGCCTTATACTTGATCCAAGACCTGATGAGAAAATATTAGATGCCTGTTCAGCCCCGGGAGGCAAGGCAACACATATAGCTGAGCTGATGGAAAATAAAGGGACTGTCATTGCACTTGATGTAAGTAAAAAGGGCATCGGCCTTTTAAAGGAGAATTGTAAAAGACTCAGTGTAGATATTGTGAAGCCTTATTTGATGGATGCCGCAGCCATGTCTGCCGACAGGCAGGGTGATTTGGGTGAAATAGGAAGGGATGGCTTTGACAAGATACTTATTGATGCACCATGTTCAGGGCTCGGAATTATAAGAAGGCATCCTGAGGGCAAGTGGCAGAAGAAGGAAGAATTAATTTTTGAATCACAAAAGATTCAGAAAAGGATTATTGAGAATCTTTCAAAATATCTAAAGAATGGCGGTGTTCTTGTTTACAGCACATGCTCAACTGAAAAAGAGGAGAACGAGGATGTGGTTGAGGACTTCTTAAATAATCATCCTGAGTTTAAGGTTGATGACATTAAACAGTATTTTTCAGAAACAGGCAGGGTGCTTGTTGATGAGAAAAGATTTCTGCATACAAGCCCAATCAATAATAGAATGGACGGGTTTTTTGCAGCGAGGTTGAAGAAGATTGTTTAGCCCCCTCACCCTAACCCTCTCCCGCAGGGGGAGAGGGAACTATTTTATCTTTTCCCCTCCATTAATGGGAGGTTTCCATTGTTTCCCCTCCCTTGATGGGAGGGGATTAAGGGGAGGGTGGGGGATGGGCAGACATTCAGTCTGTAAAAAAATGGATAGACCATGAAAATGATATTAGCCCATAAATATAAATGCACAGGCTGCAAGACCTGTGAAAAGGCCTGCTCTGTCGGCCATTCGCCTGAAAAGACGCCCCTTTCTGCAAGCAGGGAAAAGATAAGACCGAATGTGGAGGTGCAGAAAACAGATATATACGGCTTTGTGCAGATAAGGTGCAGGCATTGTGAAGATGCTGCGTGCATCAAGGCATGTATTGCCGGCGCACTTTATAAAGATGCTGAGGGTTACACTATCCATGATCCAGAAAAATGCGTCGGGTGCTGGATGTGTGTCATGTCCTGCCCTCATGGCGCCATTAGGCAGGACGGGAAAAATGAAAAGGCAAAGAAATGCGACTTATGTATAGACAGGGGAAGAAGCCCGCGCTGTGTTGAGGCGTGCCCAAAGAAGGTGCTGGAGTTTGTTGAGGTGGATGGGGACAGGAGGCCGATAGCTGAAAATAATGTAGGGGCAATTCATGAATTGCCCCTACTGGATTCCTGCCAGAAACACGCAGGAATGACAAAATAATTGCAGAAATGCTCTATCGGAAAATTTATGGATAATATAAGATGAAATATCTAATCATAGGCAACAGCATTGCAGGGGTCAGCGCTGCAAGGATTATAAGAAGACACGATAAAAATTGTAGTATAACCATAATCACAAAAGAGGCATATCCTTTTTATTCCAAATGCCTCCTGCCATATTATCTGAGAAATGAAGTGGGCTTCGATGAGACTATCCTTGCTGATGAGCATTTTTATAAAGAAAATTATATTAGCCTGATTAAAAGAAGGCATGTAACAAAGGTTTTTACTGATAAGAATAAAGTTGCGCTGGATAACAATGAAGAGATAACCTATAATAAGCTCCTGATTGCAACTGGCGCAAGCCCTATACAGATAGGAAGCGGGCCAAATATATTTTCGCTGCGTTCATTTGAGGATGTAGAAAAGATAAAGGCTGCTGCACTAATCCCCCTTACCCCCCCTTTAGTAAAGGGAGGATGGGGGGATTATAAAAAGGCTGTTGTAATCGGCGCTGGTCCAATGGGCATGAAGGTCGCTTACGGTCTGAAAGGACTCGGATGCGAGGTAACTGTCCTTGAGGCTGGCAAGCAGGTATTTACAAGGATATTAAGCAAACGTGCAGCATTTATCCTTTCAAAGCATCTGATAAACAAAGGAATAGAAATAATGACAAATTGTAGGTTCCTGTCTTATGATGAAAATAATCAACCCCCCTTTAATTCCCCCCTTACTAAGGGGGGAGATAGGGGGGTTAAAGTAGGCAAGGGGGGATTTTCAGATAAGAAATTTGTAACCTTCGAAGAAGGCAACATCACAAAAGATATAGAAGCAGATTTTGTTGTAATGGCAATTGGTGTAAAACCTAATGCAGATTTTCTGAAAGACAGTGGTGTTAAGACTAATGCAGGTGTCATTGTTGATTCATACATGCGAACGAACATAGATAACATCTATGCAGCAGGCGATGCAGCAGAGGCATTTGACCCTGTTGCCAAAAAATATACTATCAATGCCACATGGCCGAGCGCTGTATTAGAGGGAGAGACAGCAGGATATAACATGGCAGGAATAGAAACACAGATTAAAGGCAATGTATCATCCAATTCAATCCAGTTCTTTGGCCTTTCTTTTGTATCTGCAGGATTGCTTGAATCTGACAGCCTTCCGATAGAAGAAGAGATTATAGATGAGGATATTCCAAAGAATCTATTTAAGAGGCTTGTCTTTTTAGATAACCGCCTTGTGGGCCTTGAATTTCTTGGTGATGTTCAGGGCGCTGGGATATATCTGGATATTTTGAAAGGCCAGAAGGACACATCACCATTTAGAAGCAGACTCTCTGACATGGATTTTGGGTATGGCAAGATATTAAAATTCGCTGGAACTGAGGACAGATTTTTTATATAAAAAGGAGATAAGATGAAAAAGATTGCGCCTTCTATTCTTTCAGCAGACTTTACAAAACTTGGTGAAGAGGTAAAGGCAGTTGAAGCAGCAGGGGCTGATTGGATTCATATAGATGTTATGGACGGCCACTTTGTGCCGAACATAACCATCGGCCCGCTGGTTGTAGAGGCTGTAAGAAGGATAACAAAACTCCCCCTTGATGTGCATCTTATGATAGAGAGGCCTGATGATCTGATACCTGAATTCATAAAGGCCGGAAGCAATTATATTACAGTCCATGTAGAGGCATGCACGCACCTCCACCGCACAATTCAGTTTATAAAGGAAAAGGGTGTAAAGGCAGGTGTATCTTTGAATCCTGCAACGCCTTTGTCTCAGATTGACGAGGGCATACTTGAGGAGATAGACCTGCTTCTATTAATGTCAGTGAATCCCGGCTTTGCAGGCCAGAAATTTATTCCATCAGCGCTGAAAAAGATAAAAGATGCGCGAAGGCTTATTGACTCAAAGGGCCTGAAGATAGAGCTTGAAATAGACGGCGGTGTGAAGATTGATAATGCCGGTGAAATTTCAAAGGCAGGCGCAGACATAATCGTCTCCGGCTCAGGCATCTTTGAGACAAAGAACTATAAAGAAACCATTGCAAAGATGCGGAAGGCAATGGGGTGATCAAAATCCAATCCTCATCCTTGCCTTTTCATCAAAATTCCCTGCCCTTTCCTGCTCACAGGCAGATATAAAATCCCTCTGGCATATCTTATTTCCTCTCATCGCTGCCTTAGTTGCAGCATTTTGAACTGCTAAGGCAATCTGGCCGCCTGAGAGGTCATAATGCTCTGCAAGATATTGCAAATCTACATCGTCAGAGAGAGGCGTTTTCTCAGGTATATGTATCTGCCACAGCCTAAGCCTTTCCTCTGGCCCTGGCCTTTTAAACTCAATCTTGTGATGAAACCTCCTTGAAAAGGCGCTGTCCATTAATTCTACAAGATTTGTTGTTGCTATAAGAATCCCCTCAAACCTCTCTAATTGTTCAAGAAAGATATTCTGCATCTCATTTCGTGTGTGGTCTGTTGACCATGAGGCATTCATCCTTTTGTGGAGGAACTGGTCTGCCTCATTTAACAGCAGAACAGGCGGCCTTCTCACGCCTTTTGCTATCTCCTTATATCTGTCAAATATCTTTCTGACATTTTTCTGGCTCTCTCCAAACCACATGCTTACTATCTTGGAACAGTCAAATGTAACAAGGTCTCTGTTCAATGTATGCGCCGCTGCATTCGCAGCAAGGGTCTTTCCTGTGCCGGGCGGGCCGTAAAAAAGCATGATTACAGAAAACAGCCTTTTCTTCATTTTAATTGATTCTGCCTGCTGCAAACTTCCTTTAATGCCCCACTCTGCAAGGAGATTTGCTGTATTGCCCTGAATCTTTTCAATTGCAATCTTTAACTCTTCATTTGTTTTTGGATGCAGTATAACCTTATCAAGGGCAACAGAGGGCTTTACAATCTCAAAAAAGCTGTCGCCTTGCAATTTTTCTCTTTTCTGCCTTTTCTTCTCTCCGAGGAGCATCCCTTTTATCTTATCATTCAGTCTTACAGCTTCTATTCTATCGCCGCCCAAAATATATCGTCCAGCAGTGCATGTTTCTATAATCCTCTCCTTCATCAGCCTTCCATCCTTCTGAAAAAGCCTTTTGTCAGTCAATCTTTCATAAGGCGTCGGGCTTATAACATCAAGCAGCTCATCTATTAAATATTCCTCCCTCCTGCAAATCACCTCTTTTTTCAACGTTGAAAGGATAATCAATTCCTCTTTCAGGGTTAATCCCTTCTTCTTTTTAAACTCCTCAAATGGAAATGTCTCCCCTCCTATTGCCAATCTCTTTCCTATCCTTGCCTCAAGCCTTTTTAATTCCTCTTCCAGCCTTTTTCTATCCGTTGATGCGCCAAAATAACCCCTTCGCCTTCCAATGCTGCGGCTATCCCCTATCTCATCAAATAAGATTCTTATCCTCTCAAACTGGTCAGACAAATATTCCATATTATCCCTGTAAGGCTCCACAATGTCACTGCCTGCCTCTTCAGTATTAAAATTATATATCCTGTTTAAAAAATCCTCAGAAAGCCTGATGCCTGAGCGGAGCAATCCAATGCCATCCATAGCAGAACGGTTGCCTGCTGTCTCCAAGATCCCTGATTTCATCAGCCTTACAAATCTTTTGAGCTCAAGAAGGTCAATCTTGTTATTGCAAATCTTTTTCAAGACCTCAATTGCCCTGACCTCATCCTTGCCATTTAAAAGGCTCTTAAATAATAGTGATACAACCTTGATATCTTTTTCATCAAGATTATACTCTTTGAAAATCGGGCTTGAAGTAAGCTCCAATAGATTCGGCTGTAAACATTCTTCGCTTATGGCTTCTTTCCCCTCACCTCTTTTATCCTCAGACAAAATCTCAGATAAAACTTCTGCCCTATCCTGTTTTAATGAATCTTCTTCTGTCATAATCCTCACCCCTTTTAAATATTATTTTTAACAGCAAATTCTAATGCCTGTATATATCCTCCCAAATGCCATTACAAAATATGTCTTTCCTTTATTTTCATAGAAGCCCAGCTTAGGGAGAATAAGAAACTTCCTGCTTATGGCTATTACAATTATTATCCGCCATGCCGGCGGCCACAGAAAGATATTTTTTATTAATAATGCCTCCATATTTTCAACCCTCCCTTTAAAATCCTACTCTTTTCTTAAAGTCTACCAGCCACTTAACTGCCTCTTTTGCCTCATTGTCAGTGTTGGTGTCTTTAAAAAACTCTGCCTTGCCTATCAGGACATTCTGATAAAGCTTCCCATGGCTGTTAATACGATTAAGCGTAAACCCACCTTTATACAATTCAGCATTAAAAAAATTACAGATATTTTCAAAAAGCCCGGCCTCTGCCTCATTATCAAATTGCAATCTTTTATTGCCGATTGAGATCTTAATTTCAATCTTAATTGGAATTACAAAATATACTGTATCCTTTTCTACAATAATATATTTGCTTTCATCATTAGACAGATTGAGGGATTGAAATATCTCATTTTGATAAACATTTTCCTCAAATTTATAACCTGCACCGCCTGAAAATTTCTTTCTGCATTCAGCCTTCCATTCCTTGCCTGACCTTAATCGTGTTCCGCAGGCATAGCAGTCTATAAATTCCACATATTTGTATACTGCGTTTTCAGCGCCGCACTCACGACATATATAAAGCATAAATCATATCCCTGTTTTTAAAGAATAACACAGCTTAATGACAAAGTTGTGTCAGTGCCGAAGAGGCGCTTCCATGCAATAATATCCTGTTCTGCTTGACCTGTCATAATTCACCTCCTTTTTTGTTATTCTATTATCTTTTCGCTTCTTCCATAACAGCGCCCCATTGACATCCCTCTATTCTTTCTCGTGAAAGATCCTTGGCTTTTTCAATATCAACAAGGTGAAAAGACAGCCATTTAAAATCTGGTTTAAAGCCGTATACCAGATTTCCATAATCTGAAATCTTTGATTCTTTGCCTTCTAAAGCAACATAACTATCTCCCACATCATCAACCCCTACCTGAACACGAATCCATCCTTCATCAAGGAACCTTTTTAATACCTCGCCAAAAGGAACATCAACCTTTTTGTCTTTATAATATTTCATGGCATAAAGGCTATGCTCTTCCGCCTCTTGGTATTTCAATAAGCTCGCCCTCCGGCGAAATCCAGTATTTTCTTTCAATCCGTCTTTTCCTCATTTTATCCTCAAGAACAATTCATATTCTTAAAATGCATAATATTACAGGCTGGTAGCAACTGTAAATATGATACAACAGGTGGGTGACAAGGGTGTGTCAGTTATGATTCTTTAATCTTCGCAAAAGCCATTCTGC
>CAKKST010000012.1 GCA_919903585.1 Nitrospiria bacterium
CTGCGAGACCTGCCCTGTTGCAACCAACTGCCCAAAAAAGAAAAGCCCTATTGGACGGTAAAACTAAGACTCCATTTTTTTCATCATTATTAAAAAAATATTCATAACTTTTTTTCGATTGGAAGAGTCCTTATTCTATAAGCATGCTCAAGGACAGCAATAACAGCGCCAGATTTCAGGGCATCTACAGATTCTGCTAATACTTTTTCTAATCTTTTATTTACATTCTTTGGGCTTTCATTTTCTAAACGAAATATAATTACACTTGGAAGATTTGATTTACTTATAGCCATAAGATAACCAAAGTCTAAGTCCATTGTTAAAATGATCCGTTTTTCTGCCAGAGCCTTTTTAATAATATCTTTATCTGGAAGCCTCTGAAGATTTTCATCACGTAAATGTGCTGCATCGCTGCATCGTGACCTTTATTCCTCAAAAACGCAACTGTATTTTGAGAAATACCCATATCAGCAAGAAATTTCATCTTCTACCCTTGATGAACTTCACGGACCTCTTCTTTTGCTAACCATGCAGCATACTGAAGCGCTTCGGTTATATCTTCAGGTTCCAAATCGGGATACTCTGCCAAAATATCCTCTCTGGTCATTCCATTAGCTATAAGATTTACTATGAGAGATACCGAAATCCGCATTCCTCTAATACACGCCTGACCACCCATAATCTCTGGGTCAAATGTTATTCTTGAAAACATATTAACCTCCTTTGGCTATATTATTTCTTCATTGGTAATTATAAGTTATAATATAGCACTTTGTACTGCTAAAATAAACTGTTTTCGCTGAAAAACCTTTTTAACAACTTGTGGATGGGTGGAGTCCGGAAACTTAGGCGCGGAATGAATTCGGCAAGTTAGAGGCTTTTAACTTATGCAATGAACCTCTCAACGTCCTTTGCTGGCATGGGTTTGCTGTGATAAAACCCCTGCGCAAGGTCGCATCTTAAAAGCCGCAGTATCTTCCACTGCTCCTCTGTCTCCACACCCTCTGCAATTGTCTTGAGGTTCATGGTATGCGCCATGCCGATAATGGCTGTTACAATGGATGCAGTATCCGGGTCATTCGCTATCTCACGTATAAAGGATATGTCTATCTTCAAATTATCTACGGGCAGCTTTTTAAGATGGCTCAAAGAGGAATACCCTGTGCCAAAGTCATCAATGGATATGAAAAACCCTGCCTCCCTTAATTTATTTAAAACAAGATTTGTAAACTCCATATCCTGCATTAAGGCGCTCTCTGTTATCTCAAGCGTAATAAGTTTTGGGGCTAAGCCGCAATCCTCCGCTGCCTTTGTTATCATCTCTGCCAGATCCTTCTGCCTAAACTGGATTAATGAAAGGTTTACAGAAACTGGAACTACCTTATGCCCTTTATCCTGCCATTCCCTGACCTGCCTGCAGGATTCCTTTAATACCCATGCGCCCACATCTATAATCATCTTTGTCTCTTCAAGCACAGGGATGAACCTTGACGGCGGGACTGAACCGAGCTCTTTACTATTCCATCTTATGAGCGCCTCCATGCCAACTGTATTTTTTGTGTTTATATCCCAGTAGGGCTGATAGTGCACCTGAAACTCATTTTCCCTCATTGCCTTAAAAAGAAGCCTCTCCATCTGTGCCAGCTCAGACACCCTCTTATTCATCTCAAGTGTATAAAACTGAATGACGTTCCCGCCCTGTTTCTTTGCCTTAGTGAGCCCGATATTCGCATTCTTTATCAGCTCATCAGCGCTCTTTCCATCGCTTGGATAAAATGAAACACCCGCGCTGAGCGCCACCATTATTTCTTCGTCCTTGAATCTTATAGGCTGCAAAAAATCCATCCTGATCTTTTCAAATATACGGGCTGTATCCTCAGAGCGTCTTATATCAACAAATACGATGCCAAACTCATCACCTCCGAAACACGCCACTACATCCCCCTTTCGTAGTGTGCCTGAAAGCCTCTCTGCGACCATCTTTAATATATGATCTCCAAATGCAGGGCCGAATGTGTCATTTATATATTTAAACCTGTCAATATTTATTACAGCAACAGCAAAGAGCTTCT
>CAKKST010000013.1 GCA_919903585.1 Nitrospiria bacterium
TACTGGGAAGAAAAGGTAAACCTCTGGGTAGATGCAAAGGTTGCAGAAGGTTTAAAGGGTTATGTAGAGCTGCAGTCAGACGGCAGCAAGGGATGGCAGAGCTGGGGTACAAGCCGCACTACTGGAACCTCGGCACCTAATAGCTTTTTGATGGAGAATCAATCTTATGGGGCAATGGAGATTCGCTATGCCTATATTGACTTTATGATTCCGAGCACACCAGTAGGCATCAAGATTGGTCATTTCCCAATTAAGCTTGGCCACAGCATCTGGGCAGACACAAATATCTGGGGTTCAGACGGGCTTCTGATTTATGCTGCTCCAATTAAGGAATTAATGATCGGCCTTGGCACACTAAAAGGATATGAGACAGCCTCTAACACAGACCGTACAGATGCAGATCTTTATGTGTTGATGGCAAACTATACCTTTATGCCAAAAAATACAGTTGGATTTAACGCTTCCTACATTTACAGAACTGGTGCAGGGGCTGAGACAGGAGTTGGTAAAACAGTAGCTAATGCCTACTGGAGCGTTAACTCAGCTAATGGCACAGCATTTAATGCGGTCAATAATGTGAAGTTCTGGAACATCATGCTTACAGTGGATGGCGCATTGGATTTTGGTCTTGGTTATAAGTTTGAGGTAGACAAGCAGTTTGGCAAGCTTGATGCCGGCGTAACAGGTGTTAATGATTTATCAGCCAGCGGTCTTGCCTTTTTATTAGGCGCTGATTTCAAAATAGCTGATATTGCAAAGGTTGGGCTTGATGTTGCATACGGTTCAGGTGATAAGTGCGCTACATGGGCAAGTGAAGCAAATGGTGGTGCATGCTCCACAACAGGCACTAAATATGAAGGATATATGAGTTTTAATGACTACACATATACATTGGTATATGAGGATATTGTTCCTCAGAAAAGGGGCGTAAGCACCTTAGCAAATACGGATGCTGGCCTATACAACACAATGTATGCAAAGGTTGGCGCTGGCGTAACCCCAATGAAGGATATGAGCGTTGGCCTTGATATATATTATCTCAGGGCAGTAAAAGAGAGATACTATAATCAGAAGAAAAACATAGGCTATGAGGCAGACCTGTCCTTTGGTTATAATATTTATAAGAACCTAAAGTGGACATTTAAGGCTGGCTACCTCTTGGCTGGAAAACACTATAAGGCAATTAATACATTAGACAGGATTGATGATGGTTCAGCATGGGCACTTGAGCAGAGACTTGGACTGACATTCTAATATAGAAAGCCATAAAGTAACTTGAAAGAGGGTTTCCCTGAAAATCAGGGAAACCCTCTTTTTGTATATGGTAATATTCAACATTTTTGTTGCTTCTTTTGTTTTAGCAGGAGCTCATTGCGATGTCAGACTGTGACTGTGCGAAAACTCCATTTTTGGGTAGCCGCAGGCTTTAGCCTGCGTATAACTGAGTGAAAAACATTTCTTCGCAGCCTAAAGACTGCGACTACCTTTTCACACAGTCTGGTGTTCCACAAATAACTTTGCCAATAGGTCATTCCTGCGAAGGCAGGAATCCAGACGCCGTCCCTGTGAAAACGGGGAACTATACAAGAAACACTGGATTCCGTGTCAAGCACGGAATGACAAAAATAAAAACAAGGAGGGGATTTAATGAAAAAAATAACAGTTCTGCTTTTAGGGATACTGATGTTGTTTGCAGTGGCTGCTGATACTTTTGCCGAG
>CAKKST010000014.1 GCA_919903585.1 Nitrospiria bacterium
ATATATACACTCGGCAGGTTTGCAATAGTGAAGGATGGCAAGCCATTGCGGTTTACTGAAAAGGCAAAACACATGCCATTAAAATTACTCAAGGCAATTATTTCACTCGGCGGCAGGGACATTAGCGCCGAGATCGTGATTGATACCCTGTGGCCTGATGCAGACGGCGATACAGGCTTGCGCAGCCTGAATACCACGCTCCACCGCCTCCGCAAGCTGCTCGGAAATGACATGGCTATTACACTTAAAGACAACCGCCTGACCATTGATGCTCGCTATGCATGGGTTGATGTATTTGCCTTCCAGCGGCTTATGGGAAAGATTGAAAATAGACTCAAAAAGACAGAGGCAAAAGATGACAACCTCAATCATCTTATGGAAAGCATTACAGCTATGTATCAGGGCCCATTCCTGCGAGACATTGCAGAGCAATGGGCGCTCTCATCAAGGGAGCGCCTCAAGAACAGATACCTGCAAATCCTATCTGAAATGGCTAATTATTTTGAACTGTCACAGAATTTGCAGAATTCCATACGCTGCCATGAAAGGTGCATAGAGATTGACAGCATTTCCGAAGAGAACTACAGGCGTTTGATGATGGTCTATCACAAGCTCGGCCGCAAGGCTGAAGGACTCGCTGTTTATAAACGTTGCAAGGAAGCCCTTCGTTTGCACCTTGATACCTCTCCTTCAAAAGAGACAGAAACCATTCATATAAGCCTACGTTCATAACCACTCGCACAATACATAAATATTGTAAAAATCTCCCCTCACCCCTCTTTGCCAAAGAGGGGAATACACCCCTTTATCCACTCTTAATAGAGGGGAAAGTTTCCCCCTTTGAAAAAGGGGGATTAAGGGGGATTTTAAAAATTAACATCACACAATCATGTAACAGGACTTATTGCGCTTGTATTATCAACCCATATCCTGTTGAAAAATAAAAGAACAAACCCCTCACCCTCCCCTCTCCCCTTAGGGGAGAGGATTAAGGTGAGGTTTTTTTAAAATCTGTAACATATCTGTAAGAGTGACTATGGTAATGTGTGCCTGCGTTAACATTTAAAAGGGAGGTGGTTAATGGAGAGCTATATAATCCGCATCTATCGCCGCGATAAACATGAACCGCATAATATTATCGGGACTATTGAAGATGTTGATGTTGGAGGCACAAGGCCATTTCATAATGCAGAGGATATTGCAAACATTCTTACAGGTGAAGGCAAAAATAGCAAGGATAAAATCGGAAGAGAAAAACGCAGGATTGCACGGCTTAATCTAAAACTTCCTGCAAGGATTGATGGCGTAGATGAGAATGGCAAAAAATTTACAGAGAATACGACCATTACCAACATTAGCTCATACGGCGCGTACATCAATATGAAAAATCAGGTGAGCAAAGATACAGGGGTCTCTTTAATAATAGCTCCTGAAGACTCCTGCCTGAACATGAAGGCAAGGGTTGTAAGGATTGAAAATGGGAGGAATAAAACAGGAGTGGGGGTAGCATTTATTTAGTAGGGGGT
>CAKKST010000015.1 GCA_919903585.1 Nitrospiria bacterium
AATGTCCACTGTGAGTCAGCAAGATACTGGTCAGTAAGTACAAAGGCAGGCACCTGATATTTCTCTGAAAGGTCAAAGGCCTTGTTTGTTAGATAAAATGCCTGCTCAGGCGTGCCGGGTGCAAAGATAATCCGCGGGAATTCCCCATGCGCAGTATGGAGCGCAAATAATAAATCACCCTGTTCTGTCCTCGTTGGGAATCCTGTTGCAGGGCCGGGCCTCTGGGCAAGGGCAATAACAATTGGCGTCTCTGTCATCCCTGCGAGGGAAAGTCCCTCAACCATCAGGGCAAAACCGCCGCCTGAGCTTGCAGTCATTGCCCTTACACCTGCAAAGGAAGCGCCCAATGCCATATTGATTGCTGCTATCTCATCCTCTGCCTGCTCAACAACAATGCCGTACTCCTTTGCCTTTGATGCGACATAAAGCATGATACCTGTTGATGGCGTCATGGGATAGCCAGAATAAAACTTGCAGCCTGATGCGACAGCGCCGAGCCCGATTGCCTCATTGCCTGCAATCAGCATCTTTGGCTGAGATGATTTGCCGAGAGAGAAGGAACACCCTGTACATGCCTTTACAGCAAAATCATAGCCTGCAGCAGCCGCCTTTGTATTTTCCTTTATTACCTCTCCACCCTTTTTTTTGAATGTATCTTTTATAATATCAAGGAGGATATTTAGCTTCATCCCAAGCATCCCAAGCACAGCGCCTGTTGCCACTGTATTTGCCATTATACGATTTCCGCCATCCTTTATTGCAAGCTCTACAAAGGGGATGTCAAGGAAATTGGGCTTTTCATATTTCTGTTTTAATGAGGAAGAGTCATAGATGATATAGCCGTTCGCTGATAATTCTTTTTCGTGAAGGGATATGCCCTCTTTATCAAGGGCAACGAGTATGTCAATCTTTTCCATTGATGCAGATATAGGCTTATCAGAGAATCTTATCTGGAAAAAATTGTGGCCGCCCCTTATGCGGGACTCATAGTCCTGATGTGTAAAGACATGATAGCCTGTTCTTGAAAAAACCCTCGCCAGCGTATCGCCAATCGTCTGGATACCCTGACCTGCCTCGCCGCCGATCTTTATGGTGTAGTCCATGGCATCCTCCTCTGTTTTTAAAAAGGACTTAATGGCATTCTGAATCTCAGCGTTATTTTTATTTAAGATCTCGGATTTAA
>CAKKST010000016.1 GCA_919903585.1 Nitrospiria bacterium
CTTGTGAATTAATACAAACGCAATAAATAAGTTGACATCTCAACCACCCTCCCCTATTAACAGCCCCCCCACCTATTATCCTCCCCCTCGAGGGGGGAGGAATTAAAGGAGGGGGTGAATTTAATATAGCCCTCCCGTCAAGGGAGGGGAAATAATAAGATTCCCTCTCCTCCTATCCCCCTTTCTTTATAATCAATTATAATTAGTAGATTTGTACCAATTGGTAATAGGCATCCTCCTGTCCTTGCCAAATGCCTTTGGTGTAATCTTTATACCCGGAGGCGCCTGCCTTCTTTTATATTCACTCCTATCCACCATATCTATAACCCTTTTCACAGTAGCCTTATCAAATCCCATTGCAACTATATCACTAAATGCCTTATCCTCTTCAACATACGCCTGCAGGATGGGGTCTAATATTGCATATGGCGGCAGAGAGTCTGTATCCCTCTGTCCGGGTCTTAGCTCTGCTGTTGGTTCCTTTTTGATAATCCTTTCTGGTATTACATTAGCTGTGTTGTTTCTGTATTCAGAAAGTTTATATACCATAGTTTTTGGCACATCCTTAATCACTGCAAAACCGCCTGCCATATCACCATATAGGGTTGCGTATCCAACACTCATCTCGCTCTTATTCCCTGTTGTCAGCACAAGCCAGCCGAATTTGTTTGAGAGCGCCATAAGGATATTTCCCCTTACCCTCGCCTGCAGATTTTCCTCTGTTACATCGGTTTTGAAATTCTTAAATGCCGGTTGAAGCTCATTGATATATTTATTGTATGTCTCTGTTATCGGTATGGTTATCTGCTCCATTCCAAGAGCCCTCGTAAGCGCCTCAACATCCTCTCTGCTTTCAGATGAGGTATACATTGACGGCATAAAAACTCCAACAACATTCTCTTTCCCAATGGCATCCACTGCAACCACTGCTGTTAAAGCCGAATCAATGCCGCCGCTTAGGCCGACCAACACCTTCTTAAAGCCATTCTTTCTTACATAATCCCTTGTGCCGAGGACAAGGGCGCCATAAATCTCTGCCTCCTGTGAGAATATCTTGACCTCTCTCTTATCAAGGGGAGGCTTATCAACTATTATCTGTCCCGGGAGATTTATCATCTTAATTGATTTTTTATACTTCCTGAAAACCTGCTTTTTTCTCTGCCAGCTTTCACCATTTCTGTGAGCCCTTATCTTATCAATATCAATATCCGCGATTATCAGGTCATCTTCAAACTGCCTGCCTGCCTCAATAACATTACCCTTTGCATCAAGTATCAGGCCGTTGCCGTCAAAGACAAGCTCATCCTGACCGCCTACAAGATTGTTATATGCAATTGCAACCCTGTTGTTCTTAGCCCTCTCAATGAGCATGGATCTTCTCAGCTTCCATTTTCCTGCATGATAGGGAGAGGAATTGATATTAATTATCAGATCGGCATTGCCTGCTAATGAAAGAACCCTAACAGGACCCTCTTCAAACCAGATATCCTCACAGATACTAACACCAAAGGTTACACCATTCAGGCAGAAGACCTTATATTCATCACCTTCCTTAAAATATCTCTTTTCATCAAAGACGCCGTAATTGGGAAGAAGCATTTTGTGATATACACCTGCAATCCTTCTGTTCTTTATTATTGCAGCGGCATTGTAAATCCCCTTTTTGCGGTTTACAAACCCCACAATCACACATATATCACCAATCTTATCTTTTATATATTCAAGATACCTCAGGTTCTCGTCAACAAAATCTCTTTTTAACAGGAGGTCTTCAGGAGGATAGCCTGTTATTGCCATCTCAGGAAAGGAGAGGATATCCACGCCCTTTTTATATGCCTCGTCAGTAAACCTCAGTATCTTTTCAGCATTACCGGCAAGGTCTCCAACAGTGCAGTCTATCTGGGCCATTCCAATCCTTATAGGTTTCATAGGATTAGATGCCCTCTTTACCCCGCTCACCTGTCCTTATCCTTATCACATCCTTTATATCATAAACAAATATTTTACCATCGCCGATATTCCCTGTACGGGCGGTATTTATAATGGTCTCAACAACCTTTTCAGCCTGTTCATCTGACACCACAACCTCAATCTTGGTCTTGGGAAGGAATTCAACAACATACTCAGCGCCTCGGTAGAACTCTGTATGCCCCTTCTGCCTTCCAAAGCCCTTTACCTCTGTTACAGTCATACCCTGAATGCCTATCTCATTTAAGGCATCCTTGACATCGTCCAGCTTAAAGGGTTTGATAATCGCCTCTATCTTTTTCATCGCCTGCCTCCTGCCTCAAAAATTCACTGTATCGTAGCACATTTTTTTTAAAAATCAAGGGAATTTTAGACAAAATTAGGAGGCATAAAAAGAGGGTCAGGTGGCCGGGATGTAGGGGCGAGGCGATGCCTCGCCCTTACTATAACCCTATTTCTTAAATGGCCTTCTGGCCCTTTTCGCCTGTCCTGATACGAATCGTATCTTTTATCGGATAAACAAATATCTTGCCGTCCCCGATCTTTCCTGTTCTTGCAGCGCCTATGATCGTATCAATAACCTTTTTTGCCATCTTATCAGAGACAACAAGCTCTATCTTTGTCTTTGGCAGGAACTCAACTACAAATTCAGAGCCCCTGTAAACCTCTGTATGTCCCTTTTGCCTACCAAATCCCTTTACCTCTGTAACTGTCATACCCTGAATGCCTATCTTGTTTAAGGCATCCTTTACATCGTCCAGCTTAAAAGGCTTTATTATTGCCTCTATTTTTTTCATATTACCTCCTATTTACAGGAATACATCATTTTTATCTTTCTATACCATCAAGTTTTAAACCTTATTACCTTTTAGAACTTGCTCCAACAAAGTCAGGATAGGCCTCCATGCCATGTTCACCAATGTCAAGGCCTTCACGCTCTTCTTCTTTTGACACCCTTAACCCCATAATACCTTTTATAATAAGCCAGCTTATACCGCTAACTATTACTACATAAACGCCTACAGACACTATTCCTATTATTTGTGAGATTAACTGGGCAGTCCCACCGCCATAGAAGAGGCCTTTAACGCCGCCAATATCTGCTGCAAACAACCCTACGGCTAATGTACCCCATATGCCATTTACAAGATGGACAGAAAGGGCGCCTACTGGGTCATCAACCTTAATCTTATCAAAAAAGAGAACTGCATAAACTACCAAAACGCCGGCAACTAAACCTATGATGAATGAACCGGCAGGGGTTACCCAATTGCAGGAGGCTGTAATTGCCACGAGTCCGGCAAGGATGCCATTTAAAGCCATGCTCAGATCAGGCTTGCCGAGAGACATATAAGCAACAAATGTTGCAGCCACTCCCCCAACAGCCCCGGCTATACAGGTATTTATTGCAACTGTTGCAATTGCATTGGGATCAGCCGCCATTGTGCTTCCAGGATTAAAACCAAACCAGCCAAACCACAGAATAAACATACCGAGTGTTGCCATACCCATATTATGGCCAGGTATTGCATTTACCTTTCCATCTGCAGTATATTTCCCTATTCTTGGCCCAAGTAATATAGCGCCCATTAATGCAGCCCATCCGCCGATACTATGAACTACTGTGGACCCTGCAAAATCAAGGAAGGGGGTCTTCATTGTAGCAAGCCATCCGCCTCCCCATATCCAGTGTCCGGCAACAGGATAAATAATTACTGCCATAACAGCAGCAAACACAAAGAATGAAAAATACTTTATCCTTTCAGCCACTGCGCCGGATACAATCGTTGCTGCTGTTCCAGCAAAGACTAATTGAAAGATGAATTTTGCATAAAGAGGAACACCTGTCCAGTTTAACGAGGCAAAGATACCTTTATAGGCGTCTCCTGTGGCAGGACTGTTATCCGCCCCATAAAGCATCCACCCCGTTGTTCCTAAAAATGAACTTCCACTGCTAAACATAATGCCGAATCCTACCAGCCAGAAAAAAACAACTGTAACACAGAAGACTATAACATTTTTTGATAAGATGTTTACTGCATTCTTTGAACGGCAAAGCCCTGACTCCACCAGAGCAAATCCTGCGTTCATAAAAAATACGAGAAATGCAGTAATAAGCACCCAGACTGTATCAGCAGCAATCTTGGCATCCCATGCTGGCGCAGCAGGCGGGGCAGCCGGCGCCTGTTCAGCAGGAGATGCTGTGGCTGCAGGCGCTGCCTGTGCTGCAGGCGCCTTTGGCTCCTCTGCAAAGGCCAGAGTAACTGGCAGTAAGATAAAAATCAGTGAAATAATACTAACTATCCTTTTTAACCTTTCCATAATCCTTCCTCCATTTTTTGTTAACTGCATAAAACATTCCCTCCCTGACTCGTAAACCCCATTAAAGATTTATCTCTAAACGGGGTAAACTTAGTTACTATACTAATTATTAATTATTCCTTCCCTCACCCCCTTTATGTTAATAATTAGCTATAATCGTGCCAGATCATAACCTCTTGTTTTTTCAGGCAAAAGATAATACAGAGCAATTTAGGTCCTACATTTTTGTCTTATTTTACCGATGTAAAAAGCCCTCCTCCTTGCTATCCCATTGAAAGTAAAAAGTTTTAATCAATTTCTACAAAATTGTAATTTTTTTACCTTTTTGTTTATTTATATTGTATTTCTTCATTTTATAGCCAAGCATCCGCTCGGTAATATCAAGCCTCCTTGACGCCCTTGCAATCACCCAGTTACTGCTATCAAGGGCATTAGCAATCAATCTCTTTTCAATCTCCTCTACTGTCTTTGTTAGTGATATTACCGGTTCCTCTTTTATAATGTATACCCACTCTCACCGTGCTGGCTCAGGTCAAGGCCTGTCACCTCATCCTCCTTTGTAACCCTGAGACCCATTGTGGCATCAAGTATTTTAAGAAGGATTGCTGTAACCACAAAGGCATAGATTATTGTTGCACTCACAGCAATCACCTGACTAAACAGCAATGTTGGATTCCCAAAAAAGAGGCCGTCATTGCCAGCAGGATTTACAGCCTTAGAGGCAAAGAGACCTGTTGCAATAGCGCCGAGTGTCCCGCCTACCCCATGAATACCAAAGGCATCAAGGGAATCATCATAACCGAGCTTACCCTTTACAACACTTACAGCAAAATAACATACAATACCTGCTGTAACACCTATTAAAATGGATGACATTGGCCCTACAAAACCTGCTGCAGGTGTTATGGCAACAAGACCTGCTACAGCACCGGACACAGCGCCGAGCACAGTAGGTTTCCCCCTGTGGGCCCACTCAACAATTGCCCATGTAAGGGCTGCTGCTGCACAGGCTGTGTTTGTTGCAAGAAATGCGCTGGCGCTTAAACCACCTGAGGAAAGTGCACTCCCTGCATTAAACCCAAACCATCCGAACCACAGGAGGGCGCCGCCGAGTACTACCATAGGGATATTGTGCGGCGGCATTGATTCTGTGCCATAACCTTTACGCTTACCAATAATGATGGCTGCTGCAAGCGCTGAAATCCCTGAACTGATATGAACCACTGTCCCACCAGCAAAGTCCAGTGCGCCTAAATTATTTAACCAACCCTTGCCACCTGAAAGGCCCCATACCCAGTGTGCTATTGGGTCATACACAAATGTAGCCCAGAGGAGTATAAATACCAGAAATGTGCTGAACTTCACCCTCTCTGCAAAGGCGCCTGTAATCAGGGCAGGGGTAATAATTGCAAACATCATCTGAAATAACATGAAGGCCTGATGAGGTATTGTAGCAGCATAATCTGGATTGGGATCAACACCAACACCTTTCAGACCAAACCACTCAAGGCCGCCAATAATTCCACCCCATTTATCAGGCCCAAAGGCGAGTGTATAACCCCAGAGTACCCACTGTATGCTTATCATTGCAAGGATAATAAAGCTCTGCATTATTGTCCCGAGGACATTCTTTCTCCTTACCATTCCACCATAAAAGAGTGCAAGGCCTGGGGTCATCAACATAACCAGTGCGGATGATACAAGCATCCATGCTGTATCTCCCGGATCATTCTTTGGTTGTGCTGCTGGCGCAGCAGGTGCAGCTTCAGCTGGTGCTTGAGCTGGGGTCTCTTGAACAGCAGCGGCCTTTGGCTCCTCTGCAAAGACCAGCGCCACTGGCAGTAAAATAAAAATCAGTGAAATAATACTAACTGTCCTTTTTAACCTTTCCGTAATCCTTCCGCCATCTTTTGTTGATTGCATAAAAGACTCCCTTCCTAACTTAATTACTAAAACGATTTTTATTATCTCATTGAAAATAGAAAGCTTTTTACAATCCCTACAAAATTGTAATTTTTTTACCTTTTTGTCTATCTATATTATATTTACTCATCTTATAGGCAAGCATCCGTTCTGTAATATCAAGCCTCCTTGACGCCCTTGCAATTATCCAGTTACAGTTATTAAGTGCTTCAAGGATTAATCTCTTTTCAAGCTCTTCCACTGTCTTTTTAAGAGATATTACAAATTCTTCTTTAACACTCATAAGGTATAACCACTCTCTCCATGTTGAGTTAGATCAAGGCCTATACTCTCTTCCTCTTCGTTAATCCTCAATCCCACAACCCAATCAACGATTTTTAGAATCACAAAGGTATAGAAAAATACATATAGGTATGTACCAATCACAGCAATGGCCTGAATACCTAAGAGTGGGGGATTACCTGAAAAAAGGCCATCAATACCAGCAGGATTTATTTTAGTTGATGCAAAGAGGCCTGTTGCCAAGGCGCCCCATGTACCTCCAACTGCATGGATGCCGAAGACATCAAAGGAGTCATCATAACCGAGCCTCGGCTTTAGGATAACTGCGAGGTAACAAAGGATACCTGCTGCAGAACCAATAAAGAGTGAAGACAGAGGGCTTACAAAACCCGAGGCAGGTGTAATTGCAACGAGCCCTGCCACAGAACCGCTTACTGCGCCAATTACAGTCGGTTTGCCTTTTTGAACCCATTCAATAATCATCCAGCTTATAAATCCTGCTGAGGCAGAGAGATTTGTATTTACAAAGGCAGTGGTAGCGATACTACCTGCTGAAAGGGCGCTCCCTGCATTGAACCCGAACCAACCAAACCATAAAAGCGCAGCGCCAGTGATGGTTAATGTACGATTATGCGGCGGCATAGGATTTATCCCATAGCCCTTTCGCTTGCCTATCACAAAGGCTGCAGTTAATGCGGCAACACCTGAGCTGATATGGACAACTGTGCCGCCAGCAAAGTCCAGCGCTCCGAGTACCGAGCCTATCCAGCCGCCACCCCAGACCCAGTGTGCAAGTGGCGCATAAACAAAGGTCACCCAGAGTATTGTAAATAAAAGGAATGCTGAAAACTTCATCCTTTCTGCAAAGGCGCCTGTAATCAGGGTAGGTGTAATGATTGCAAACATCATCTGAAAGATCACAAAACTTAGATGCGGGATTGAAGCAGCATGAGGGCCTGGCTCATGGCCGACACCTTTAAGCCCGAACCATTCCAAACCACCAATAATCCCTCCCTTGTCAGGCCCAAAGGCAATGGTGTAACCCCACAGCACCCATATTACACTTACCACACAGAGGATTGTAAGGCTGTGCATCATGGTGCCGAGAATATTCTTTCTTCTTGCCATGCCGCCATAAAATAGGGCAAGGCCAGGTGTCATCAACATCACAAGTGCAGTGGATATGAGCATCCATGCAGTATCACCTGTATCTATCTTCACCCCGTTAGACCTCCTTTTTCAAATTTCAATCCATTCCAGTTTTTAAATCCCATTAGACCTTCATGCTTAAAACAATTTACAAAAGGTTCAATTTTAGGTCTAACGGGGTTCATCTTGACACCTCTGTTAATAATTTGGCCTTTTTAGAAACATTCTTCTTAAATCCTGTCTTTCCATCCTTTGACATATATCTCTCAGCAACAATCCTATCAATCTTAGCCATATCAAATTCAGGTGGAACTGCACCTGTCTTTAATATAGCCTCCCTCGCCAGGATCTCTGCCTGACGGCCCTGATCAAGGGCATCACCCAATACACGCAATGACTCAGGTGGATTGTGAAATCCCATGCTGTTTTCTGCACCTATCCATGTATTACGGTAGTATGCCTCCTCATAAATCTCTTTGGCCTTGTTAAGCAATCCCTTATCTACTTTTGAGTTCTTCCCTGCTGCCTCTATCATCAATGCTGCACGGGCTACTGAATACCCTGCCTTTGTAAACATATGATTTACCCGATCCTGAATATTAAAGACCTGCTCCTTTAACCATTCAGCGCTCTGATTATGGCACTGCATACATGCCTTCATATTCTTTTTGAGAGGAGACTCCCATCTATGGGAGGATATCTTCTCCCTGCCAACACGCTCATAGGG
>CAKKST010000017.1 GCA_919903585.1 Nitrospiria bacterium
TAATTCCCCCCTTACTAAGGGGGGAGATAGAGGGGTTGGGGAATTAAAGGGGGGTTCTTCTTCAAATATAAACGGCTCATCAAAGTCCCGCGCCTTTGATAGCATGGCTTCGGATAACTGGAGTCCGGCAAGCTCTGCTATCTCCTCAGTCACCATATCACCAAACCCCTTTGCCTTTATTCCAAGTTTTCTACGAATTTCAATAAAGGCCTTTCTTATCTCAGCATATGGCTTGCCGAGGGTTATTATTATATATTTTCCACCCTCCCCCTTACCCCCTCTCCACTGTGCAGGAGAGGTATCACTATCTCCCTCTCCCCTTGCGGGAGAGGGCTGGGGTGAGGGGGTCTCAGAAAAATATCCTTTTGGGATAAATATCCCTCCCCCATTTTCAGAGATAAAAGGATGCGTGTTATTCAGCCTCTTTCTGTAAACCTCTATCTCTGCCTTTGTCTTGCTGGAACAGAAGATGAGGGGAATCTCTTTCTCTTTTATCAGATTCAGCGCTGGCAGCGCTGCATCAAATGCGTAGGTCTTTGGATGAAGCAGGGTGCCGTCAAGATCAGTAAAGAGTATCAGCTTTGCCATTACCCTGCTCCCCTCAAGGAGTAAAGCAGGTATATGTTTACAAAAAAGGCCAAGAGTATAGCAACAGCGTCCCACCCAAGCCGCAAAAATGCCTTCTTCTCAAGCCGGTAGGTAAGACTTACTATTGTTACGCCAGTCATAACCACTGCCATAAAACCAGTTACAGCATGATTCATGGAAACATCTGCAAGAATAGGTCCTTTGAAGTAAAAGATGTCATCTATTGCAAGTATTACAATATCAAACAAATTGCTTCCAAATAGATTTCCTATTGCCATATCAGTTGCGCCAATCCTCAGAGCAGATATAGATACAACTAATTCAGGAAGCGACGTGGTCATAGCAATAAATACAGTCCCGATAAAGCTCCTTCCAAGCCCTGTCTCTTCTGCAAGCCTGTCGCCGATAAAGGGAAGCCATGTTGCTGCTGCAATAATTATTAGGGCATTTATGGCATATTTGATCCCTGCCTCCTTTGCAGTTATGTTGTCATATTTCGTTGCCTCTGTTAAATCGCCTACAAAGTCAGCTATCCTTCTCTTCTCAAAATAGTATATGCCCCTGATGCCAATGGCGTAGACCAATATAATCAGAGGCGTATAAAGGCCAATGTGAAAAAAAGATGGTGTGTTTTGATTTGAAAGGATAGATATAGAGGCAAGGCCGATAAGTATAACGCCAAAGCCTGCAGAAAGGATATGGCCATGTTCAGCTTTGTGAAATATGGGGTCAGAGCCATGCAAAATATCCATTAAGGCAATAATAGCAAGATTAAATACGCAGCTTCCCATTACATCCCCAAGCGCAATATTAGGTGCGCCTATAATGGCAACAGAGCTTATGCCGGTAATCAGCTCAGGCAGAGATGTGACGCTTGCCATCAGGATAAGACCGATCCATGCCCTGCCAAGGCCGGTCTTTTCTGCAATTATGTCTCCGTATCGGGACAACCTTGTTCCGGAAAAGACAATGATAGCGGAGCAGATTAGAAATTCAAGCCAGAGTAATAGCATACAGTGTTATTCTTTTTATTCATTTTTTATAAACAAGCTTTTCAAAAACATCTGTCTCAGGGTTGTAGG
>CAKKST010000018.1 GCA_919903585.1 Nitrospiria bacterium
GCCAACAAGGCCCATTGTCTCTTTTTCTTTTAAATAAAAACTCACATCATCCACTGCAGGAATCAAATTATCGCCTTTTTTAAAAAAGGAAAAATGGCCTGATTGATAAAAATATTTTTTAAGATTTATGACATCAAGTATTGTGTCAGACATATTAGTATAGCCTTATAACACTTCTTTATATCCACCCTCCCATCAAGGGAGTGGAGTCTCTCTTTAATTCCCTCTCCCCTTGCGGGAGAGGGTCAGGGTGAGGGGGATTATTCTGCCAGCCAGCACCTCATTAAGTGTCCAGTACCTATCTCTATCATCTCCGGCTCAGATTCTTTGCATTTGTTCTTAATTCTGTCATTCTTCAATGTGCACCGATCATAAAACCTACATCCCCTGTAGAGTGTAATGGTATCAGGGACATCACCCTTAATCGCCCTGAGCCTCTCCTTTGCCCTGATCTCCTCAATCGTCGGCAGAGAATTCAAAAGGGCAATGGTGTATGGATGCCTGATAAATGAATCGTTGTCCATTATCTCTCTTTTTAGGCCATATTCAACGATCTTACCGCCATACATGACTGCAATCTTATCAGCAAGCTGCATTATTACACCCATATCGTGTGTTATTAAAAGGATCGTCAGGTTCAGCTCCTCTTTCAACTTCTTTAAGAGCTCTATTATCTTTGTCTGGATGGTTACATCAAGGCCTGTAGTTGGCTCATCAGCAATAAGAAGTGATGGCTCTGATGAAAGTGACATGGCAATCATAATCCTCTGGCACATCCCGCCTGAGAGGCTGAAGGGATAGTCATAAAGCCGCATATTCGGCGAATCTATCTGCACACGTTCAAGCCAAGCTGCTGCAAAAGAGAGCGCCTCTTTTTTTGTTGCTATCGCTTTATGAAGCATTATTGACTCTGCTATCTGCTCGCCAATAGGCATAAAAGGATTAAGGGCAGATTTTGGATTCTGGAATATCATGCTTATAACCATTCCCCTTATTCCATTCATCAAGGTCTCGCTTCTCTTTTGCCATCCTAAAACATCCTTTGATATCTCGTATATTGCCTTTCTCTTTTTCTTGATAGATGCATAATCTGGTAAGCCATCAAGGAGATTTACTGTATTGCCATTGTTGTTCAAAAAAATATTGCCTGTAATTATCCCCGGGCCGTCTGTTATCAGGCCCATTATGGACTGTGCAGTGATGCTCTTTCCGCAGCCTGATTCACCGACTATGCCGAGAACCTCTCCCTTTTTGATATTAAAGGAGACGCCATCAACAGCACGGATGAATGCCTCTTTTGTAAAGGAATAAAAATATGTCCTCAAATCCTCTACCCTTAAAATATCCTCTGCCACTATTTTTTCCTCCGCCATTCAAGGATATTATTCAGGCCGTCACCTAAAAGATAAAAACCAAGGATGCTGATGAGTATCGCCATAGCAGGGGCAGTAGAAAGATAAAAGTCGCCTCTAAAAAAATAATCCTTTCCAGCAGCAACCATATTGCCCCAGCTCGGCACAGGCTCCTGCACGCCAAAGCCGAGGTAGCTGAGGCTCGTTTCTATTAATATAGCCTCACCCATTCCGAGTGTTGCCTGAATGATCACAACTGTCTTGCAATTATGCCAGAGGATATGTTTAAGGATAATCTGCCGTGTCCTGAGGCCCAGCGCCTTTGCAGCCTCAATAAAATTCCTCTTTTTTAAAAAGATGACCTTTGATTTAATAAGGGATGCGACTGCTGGTATATTCGTTAACCCGACAATTAGCATGATGAGATATATCCCGGGCCTGAAGAGTGCAATGGCAAGTAGAATAATCACCATCTTTGGAATGGAGTCTATCAGGTCAAGGATATAAGAGATTATGGCGTCTATTGTCCCGCCATTGTAGCCTGAGACAAGCCCTGCGAGCGTGCCAAAGGAAATAGCAATAGCAATAGCAAGTAAGCCCGGCATAAAATATGCCTGAGAGCCTACAATTATCCTGCTTAAGATATCCCTCCCCATAAAATCTGTGCCGAGAACGTGTTTGTAGTCAGGCCTCTGCATCATCTCCTTTAGGTTTATCTGAAGCGGGTCATTGGGCAGTAGATGCAGGACAGCTACAAGATAAGAGCTCAGGACAAATAATACAACAAATAGGCCGATGCCGATCTGAATCAGGTCTCGCCTGTTCCCCCTTCTCCAGAGAGGTATCTGGGAGAACTCGCTTACCTCTGCCCCTTTTTGTATATACCTTGTCCTCATGCCTCTTCTCCCTTTGCTGTTATCTGGGGATCCACAAAGAGATATACAATCGTCTGGAGGAATCTGCCGATATGCACGAAAAAGGCGGCAAATATTGTAATCCCCATTATTATCGGATAGTCCCTGTCAAGCGCTGCCTGCCATGCAAGCCTGCCCATGCCGGGCCAGTTAAAGACCTGCTCCACAATAACAGCGCCGCCGAGGATAAAAGGTATCTTGGCTGCAACCATTGTTGTAACAGGAATAAGCATCCCTTCCTTAAATGAGTGCCTCCAGATGGAGGCGCCCTTTGCCTTTGCTGCCTTTATATAGTCCTCTGAAAGCACCCGTTCAAGCTGCGCATTGAGATGCCTTATTATCTCGCTGATAGCGCCATTACCAACACCGAGGACAATTATTGGAAGTAGAAAATATAGGAAGTTAAATTTTGCCGTCCCTGCATATCCTGCTGACAAAAAGGGGAAGAGGTTAAATTTATGTGTAAATATGTAGATAACAATATACCCAAGCCAGAATACAGGAAGGGCAGAGAATATATATGCAAGGAGTGTCAGACCCCATGAAAGAACAGGATGCCGCCGCAATGAAGAAAAAATGGCAATTGGAACAGAGATCAGAAGGGTAACTATCATGGAGCCTATGGTCAGGATAAGGGTATAGAGGCTAACCCCTATCAGCTCATTAAATACAGGCCTGCCTGTTCTAAAGGAATTTCCAAAATTGCCATGAAGGATGTTATTGAGCCATGAGAGGTATTGAAGGGGGAGCCATCTGTCAAGACCGAGATCCCTTTTTATTGCTGCAATCTCATCCGGATTCTGGGTCTGGATATTTATGAATATGTGAAGCGGATCGCCCGGCGCCATGTGGAGGATAGAAAAGATAATAATGCTGACACCAAGCAGCAGAAGGATGGTGATGAGCAGTTCACGGGAAAGTATTTTTAAAATAGGCCTCCATGATATAAAATGGGTCATATTATCAAAAGTAGGGGCGATTCATGAATCGCCCCTACAAATCCCTTGAACCCTGCATTTTCTACTTCTGCTCTGACTCAGGTATAAACCAGTCATCCGCAAAGCTGAAGAATTTATATGGGTGTATCTCCACCTTACGCACCTTTTTCTGCACAGCAGCGTAGTTGGTTAATGTCCAGAGAAAGGTATAGGGATTCTCATCAGCAAGGATTGCATGAAGCTTTTGGTTTATCGTCCTTCTCTTTTCAAAATCCAGCGTAAGCTTGCTCTCTGCAATGAGCGCGTCCACATCAGGATTTGAATATCCTCCGAAATTATTCTTCCATCTGCCTATCTCGCCTGAATGGAAAAGGGATGAGATGTCTGCTGAGTCATCAAACACCCATGATGCAAAGATTATATCAAAATTATTCTCTGCAAAGACATCCTCTTTCCATGCATGCCATTCCCTGAATTCCACATTCACATTCACGCCTACATTCTTAAGATAATTCTGAAAGGCAAGGACAACCCTCTTTACAGCCTCGCTCTCCTTTTCAATCGGCACCTTCAACATCAATATAAAGGGCTTTCCGTCCTTTTCAATTATGCCATCGCCATTGGTATCCTTAAATCCTGCCTC
>CAKKST010000019.1 GCA_919903585.1 Nitrospiria bacterium
GAGATAGATTTAAAAAAGAGATAATCATGTTATACATTTTTACAGTTATTTTAAGCGCTCTATTTTTTTCTTCTTCTGTTCTTGCCCATCACACAGAGCATGGGGAGCATCTTTATGGTAAGTGCGTTGAAAAGAGCAAGGAGGGGAAGTGTATAAAGTCAGACCATGATATCTCACCGGAGGATGCCTATAAGATGCTCACATCAGGCAATAAAAGAATATTTTTGATTGATGTCAGGACGCCTGATGAGTATATTCTTGTAGGACATCCTGAGATGGCATATAACATACCATTTCCAGTATCAGACTTTGGAAACCCAAATATAGGAAGAAAAGAGATTGAGGTAACAGAGGCGCAATTTGTTAAGAATCTTAATAAGAAGAGATTTAAAGAGAGCGATACCATCCTCCTTTTATGCAGAAGCGCATGGAGGAGTGTTGGCGCTGCAAATGTCCTTACAAAGGCAGGTTTTAAGAATGTATACAATATAGTTGATGGCTTTGAGGGGAAAGCAAGCTTTGTTATGGGCCATGATAATGACAATACAGGGCAGACAGGCCCAAGGAATATAAACGGCTGGAAGAACAAGCTGCCTTATACATATCACCTGCACCCTGAGTTTGTGTTTAAATAGCCTTATCCCTTTGCTATGCTTTTTGTCCCGAAAACACCTTTCTGCGGGGTTAGAAAACCCTGCCTATTGATAGGCGGGACATTCCTGCCCCGCAGCTTTCTAAATTTTTATGCCCCTTCGTATTGCACAGCAATACGAATATTTCCCAATATTAACAGCAGGTTAATACCATGTAAAGTTTAAGTAAAAAAAATGGTTGACAAAGCTTTATAAGATAATTAGAATATATGAATATAGCATATTGTCAGACCACCTCTTCTCATTAATTTATTATATAAAAGGGATGAGAGTGGTTGATGCTCTTTGAAAAATAGAAGATGTATATTTAATGGCAGGGTCTTAATTAGCGGCAGGTTTAGGGAGATGTTTTAGTAAACTATTTAATAGTGTCCTCATTAATTTTATACTTATTATAAGTTAACAGCTACCATTAGGTTTCATAGACCTGCAGAACCTCCCCTACTGTTTCCGCCTGCCAACGGACAAGGGCAGACAGGAAAAATGGGTTATGTTTTTCAATACCCAAAGATTTTCTTGTAAAGTAAACCTGCCTATTATAAAATAATATCTCTATTTCTTTCAAAGGACAAAATTAGTTTTAAAAGGGCAATTAGTATGAGCTATAACAGCAAGCCTGGACAAATTAAATCGCCCGATACCTTTGCTGCCCCGCGTATTGTTATCTCTGCTGCACACGGGCGTTCGGGTAAGACGACCCTTACCATTGGGCTGGGGGCAGCGCTTGAAAGGCGGGGTTTAAAAGTCCAGCCCTTTAAAAAAGGGCCTGACTATATAGACCCGAGCTGGCTTACTGCTGCTGCAGGAAACTACTGCCGAAACCTTGACCTCTTTATGATGGGTCAGGATGGGGTCAAAAAAACATTTATTACTGCAAGCAGCGTCGCTGATATTAGTATTATAGAAGGCAATAAGGGACTTTATGACAGTGTTGATATAGAAGGGGAGAACAGCACAGCAAACATTGCAAGGATATTAAATGCCCCTGTTATCTTGGTGATAGATTCAGCAAGAATGACCCGAAGCATTGCCGCGCTTGTTAATGGTTATGTGAATTTTGAGCCTGATATCAATATTGCAGGCGTTATCCTTAACAATGTTTCAGGCAGCAGACACGAGGCAAAGCTGAGGGCAGCGCTTGAGCGCTACTGCCAGATTGAGGTTTTAGGCTGCCTTCCAAGAAGTTCGCAATTAAACATACCTGAAAGGCACCTCGGCCTTGTCCCCCAAAAGGAAGATTCAGATTTAATACCAGCCATTGAAAATATCCGCAAGATAGTTGAAACAAATGTAAATATAGATAGGATAATAGAGATTGCAAGGGATACCAAGCAAATAGAAGGGTCAAAGGGTCAAAGGGTCAAAGGGTCAAAAGTCGCAGATGTGAAGATTGGTGTTCCCCTTGACAAGGCTTTTTCTTTCTATTATCTTGAAAATTTTGATGCCCTTCGTGATGCAGGCGCAGAGATAGTCTTTTTTGATGCCATTAATGACAAACACCTGCCTGATGTGGATGCATTATATGTTGGCGGCGGCTTTCCAGAGGTCTTTATGGATGAGCTTGAGGCCAATCAGTCTTTAAGAAGGGAGATACATAATGCCATTGAGAATAAAATGCCTGTTTATGCTGAATGCGGCGGCCTGATGTATCTCTCCCGCAGCATATCATGGAATGGGGATGTAAAAAAGATGGTTGGCGTCCTGCCATGCGATATAGAGATGACAAAGAGGGTTCAGGCGCATGGCTATACTATCTTAATGAAGGCTGATGGCGAAGAATTAAGAGGGCATGAATTTCATTATTCAAGGGTCAGAAATTTAGGTGATGTAAAATTTTTATATAAAGTTATGCGCGGTAAAGGTATTGATGGAAAGCATGACGGCATAATCTATAAGAATGTAATTGCATCCTATGCCCATTTAAATGCCATAGGTTCTCCGCAATGGGCAGAGGAGTTTGTGGAACTAATAAGAGAGGCAAAGGGAGAGAAGCAGAGATACAAAGTGGCAGTTTAAAATAACCCCCTCACCTTACTCCTCTCCCCAAGGGGGAGAGGAAATAAAGATAATCCCTCTCCCATCGGGGGAGAGGAAACAAAAATAATACCCTCTCCCCTCAGGGGAGAGGGAAGGGTGAGGGGTGGTTTTAAGGGAGGGTAAAATGAAGTTTGGGATACTTATTCAAGACGGTCCATATAATCATGAGGCATCTGACAGCGCCTACAATTTTATAACGGCAGCATTAGAGAGGGGACACACAATTCAGGGGGTCTTTTTCTACAATGATGGGGTATATAATGTAAATAAATTGATGGACCCGCCTCAGGATGACAGAAATATCAGCAAGAGATGGTCAGAGCTTGGCGCAAAGGGAATAGACATCGTTGTCTGCATCGCTGCTGCAAAACGTCGTGGGATTAATAATGATGTTATAGTTCCGAATGTCCGTATCTCTGGTTTGGGTCAATTATTAGAGCTTGCAGTTGAGTCAGACAGATTGATAACCTTTGGCACTGGTTAAAAGGGGATAATATGAAAGATTACACCGATTATAAAGGCAGATTACACAGATTAAAGCAAAATTAGTTTTTTAATCTGCATAATCAATCTTTCAAGGGAGGGGATAAATGGCTGAGAAAGAAAAAACCAAGATTATGTTTGTAATGCGTAAGGCAGCCCATGGTTCCATATACGCCTATGAGGGGCTTGAGGCTATATTGATAATGGGGGCATTTGAGCAGGAAATCAGCGTTGCGTTTATTGATGATGGTGTTTTTGTGCTAAAGAAGGAACAGGACACCAAATCTCTCGGTGTAAAGGAGTTTTCAAAGACATTTAGAACATTAGAAGATTATGATATTACCAATATCTATGTAGACAGGGAGTCACTTGAGCAGAGGGGGCTTAGTGCTGATGACCTAATTATTCCTGTTAAGGTTATGGAGGCGGGAGAGATAGCAAAGATAATGGAAGGGCAGCATGTGCTGCTGCCGTTTTGAAAGGGAGGGAAAATGCTTCATACAATAAATAAATCACCTTTTTTTTCTAATAATCTTGAGAGCAGCCTAAGGTTTGCAAAAGACGGCGACCCCATCATGCTTTATGAAGATGGTGTATATGCTGTTTTAGCAGGCACAAAGGTTGAGCCAGCGATGAAAGATGCTTTAAAGAAGCACCCGGTTTATGCAATTGAGGCAGATGTCAAGGCAAGGGGCATAACAAAGGTTGTAGAGGGTGTATACCTTTGCGATTATAGCTGCTTTGTTGGGCTTGTTGAACAGCACTTGGTTTCTCCATGGTTTTAATGGAGAAGAAGTAGGGGCTTAATATATTAAGTCCCAACAATATAATCAGGCGTCATTGCGAGGAGAGTTAGCGACGAAGCAAATACAATAATCCCCCTATATCCCCCTTTACTAAAGGGGGACTTAAAGGGGATATAGATTGCCGCGCCCTTTGGGCTCGCAATGATAATATAAATAGTAAGAAAAGGAGGGAAAAAAGATGGGAAGTTTTGAACTTAGTGGGAGGGTGTACCAGACAGATGAGGATGGGTATCTTATTAATATGGATGACTGGAATATGGAGGCAGCAGGCTACCTTGCAAAGGAAGAAGGGGTAAATATGACAGAGGCTCACTGGGAGGTTGTTAATTTCCTCAGGGAATATTATGAGGAATACCAGATTGCCCCAATGGTCAAGATACTTATTAAGGCAGTTGGCAAGAAGCTCGGTCCGGATAAGGGTAATACAAAATATCTCTACGAGCTTTATCCGGGCGGCCCGGCAAAACAGGCTTGTAAGATTGCAGGTCTTCCAAAGCCTACAGGCTGT
>CAKKST010000020.1 GCA_919903585.1 Nitrospiria bacterium
CCTGTATGCCATAAAATTCCCGAAAATAGCCAGAAAAAATATTTACATTTAATATTTTTTTATCTATAATAGCGCTTACAGTATTCTTTGATACTATGACACTAAATATAAGTGGGAGGGCTTTATGTTATCTTTTTACAAAAATAGCCTTGTAGTAATAACCATTCTTTTTATTTTCCTGCCAGGCTGCGCATATCTTCTGGGGCCTGAAGAAGGAGGATTCGCACCGCCGCCCGGCAGCGCCACACCATATGTAATCTTTACAAATCCAGCCAATGGAATGGCAAATGTCCAGAGGACCGGGGCATTCATGGTTCAGGTGGAATTCAGCCAGGAGATGAACCCTGGGAGCGTTATTTTACAGATAACAACAGGCGGCGCGCCTGTCTCAGGCTCCATATACTGGGTAGGCACGAAGATGATGCAGTTTATTCCGCATACAATTTTATTGCCGAATACAACTTATGAGTGCACAATAACAGCAGGAAGGTCTTCATCCGGCTTTCCATTAACACCGCTTCCGCTTACATGGAAGTTCACAACAGGGTTTTAGGGTAGGGGCAGAATTGTAGTTATTAAGGGTCTCATAATTGAATTGACATGGATTAGAAAATCTCCCCTTGCCCCTCTTTGCCAAAGAGGGGTTACACACCCCTTAATCCCCTCTTGATAGAGGGGAAATCCCTCCCTTTGGAAAAGGGAGGTTAGGAGGGATTTCATAAATATGTCGTTACAATTATAAGACTGTTAATAATGCTGGATTCCTGCGAAACCTGTCCCCGCAGGCATCAAGCAGGGAGTGGGAATCCAGAAACGAATAATAATAGTCTGAAGGCACGGTTTTAACCGTGCCTTTTGCACGAATAAATTCGTGCCTACAAAAGCTACAAGAAAAAGGAGTGCTGTTTCATGGTAAAAAAAGATAAATATAACATTGCAATAGTCGGCGCAACAGGCGCTGTCGGCCATGAGATGATTGAGATACTTGAGGAGAGGGGCTTTCCTGTAGAGACGCTCTCCCTTTATGCCTCTGAGAGGTCTGAGGGGGAAAGCCTTAGCTTTAAGGGCAAGGACATAAAGGTCAAAAAACTAACAAAGGACTCCTTTAAGGGGATTGATATTGCCCTGTTTTCTGCAGGCGCAGCCATGAGCCTTGAATTTGCGCCAATCGCTGCATCCGCGGGTGCGGTTGTAATTGACAACAGCAGCGCCTTTAGGATGGATAAGGAGGCGCCTCTCGTTGTCCCGGAGGTGAATAGACATGCCATCTTCAGGCATAAAGGGATAATTGCAAACCCAAACTGCTCAACAATTCAGATGGTAGTTGCCCTAAAGCCGATTCATGATGCGGTCAGGATAAAAAGGATTGTGGTTACCACATTCCAGTCTGTATCAGGCACAGGCATAAAGGCAATGGATGAGCTGATGGAGCAGACAAAGGCGCTCCTGAGTTTTAAGGAGGTGGAGTGCAAGGTCTATCCGCACCAGATTGCATTCAACTGCCTGCCTCATATAGATGCCTTCCTTGACAATGCCTATACAAAGGAAGAGATGAAGATGGTGAATGAGACAAGGAAGATAATGGAGGATGACTCTATCCGTGTTACTGCAACCACTGTCAGGGTCCCTGTATTCCGCTGCCACTCTGAGGCCGTGAATATAGAGACAGAAAAGAAGATAACACCCAATGAGGCAAGGGCAGTATTATCCGCTGCGCCGGGCGTGATTGTCTTTGATGCTCCCAAGAAGAATATCTACCCCCTGCCTGTAGATGTTGCTGGCAAGGATGAGGTGTATGTTGGCAGAATCAGGGAAGACGAGTCTATACCGAATGGGATAAATATGTGGATTGTTGGAGATAATCTTAGAAAGGGCGCGGCTTTAAATGCCATACAGATCGCAGAGGAATTAATAAAGGGGTCTCCTTCAGAGTAGGGCAACCATTCAGGGTTGCTTAGGCTTTTGTAGGCACGGTTTTAACCGTGCCTTTTGCACGAATAAATTCGTGCCTACAGCCTTGCCCCGCAAAAATTATGCGCCTTTTGATGATATAAAAAGAGATATGGATAAGGATTTAATAAAAAAGGTTCTGAAAGAGGCTGTTAAAAACGGCGGTGATTTTGCGGATTTATATATAGAAAGGACACAGCCTTCCTATATACACCTTGAGGATGATAAAATAGAAAAGGTGGTTACAGGCATTGACCTTGGCGCTGGCCTGCGGGTTATATTCAATGGAAAGAGTGTGTATGCCTATACAAATGACCTGTCTGATAAAGCCCTCCTTGAATTGGCTGAAACTGTACGAGCTGCTGTAAAGGGTAAACATAATGGTAGCGACATTGACCTCAGAAAAAAGAATCCGACTATAGACTTCAGGATAATCAAAAGACCTGATGAGGTTGACACAGATAAAAAGGTTCAGCTTGTAAAAAAGGCAAATGAGGCTGCAAGGGGTATAGACAGCAGGATTAAACAGGTAATGGTTATATACAGGGATACGCTCCAGAATGTAACAATCGGCAATACAGACGCCTTCCTGACTGAAGACGAGAGGGTGTATACTACTGCAATGATTCAGGTAATAGCAGCAGATGGAAAGATAATCCAGACAGGACAAGAGCCGATAGGAGGACTGATTGGCTTTGAGCTGTTTGATGAAAATCCGATTGAGAAGGCTGCAGAAACAGCGGCAAAAAGGGCAGTGATGATGCTTGAGGCAAGGCCTGCGCCTGCCGGCAGGATGCCTGTGGTATTATCATCAGAAGCAGGCGGCACCATGATACACGAGGCAATAGGTCACGGCCTTGAGGCAGACCTTGCCCTGCAGGGGTTGTCTGTATATTCCAAAAAGATAGGCGAGCAGATCGCCTCTTCCATTATTACTGTAATTGATGATGCCACCCTGCCGAATAAGCGCGGGTCATTTAGATTTGATGATGAGGGTGTTGATGCACAAAAGACCATCCTCGTTGAAAAGGGCATTTTAAAGGGCTATATGTACGACAGG
>CAKKST010000021.1 GCA_919903585.1 Nitrospiria bacterium
AAAATAAACAATATGGGGTGTTTTTTCCTCATAGATATGTTTTTAATTATTCGGAGGTTATCTTACGGGCAACTTCACCCAAGGTATTTCCACCTTTTGCCTGATTTTCCATATACTCCGATATCTCCGCCCTGTCAAGGTCTTTCTTGTATTCCTTAATGGAAAGCGCTATCTTCTTATCAACGGTGTCTATTTTGGTAACCCTGGCCCACACCTCATCCCCTATCTTCATTACATCCTCTGCCCTGACAGGAGGCTCCACACCTGATTCGCTCACATGTATAAGACCCTCAACGCCCTCTGACAGCTCAACAAATATGCCAAAGTCTGCAACCTTCGTAACCTTTCCCTTTACAGATGTTCCGACCTTATACCTTTCCGGAATCTCCTTTTCCCATGGGTCAGGTGTGAGCTGTTTTATGCCGAGAGAGACACGCTCCTTTTCACTATCAATCTTTAATACCACCGCCTCTATTTGCTGACCCTTCTTCAGCGCCTCTGACGGGTGTTTTATATGTTTTGTCCATGAAATATCCGAGACATGTATCAAACCATCCACACCCTCTTCAAGTCCGACAAAGGCGCCAAATTCAGTAATATTCTTAATCTTCCCTTCTATCCTCGCACCAACAGGATATTTACTCCTCACAATCTCCCATGGATTGGGAATTATCTGCTTCATGCCGAGAGATATCTTCCTATTCGATTTATCTATTGAAATGACCACGGCCTCAACGACATCCCCTGGTGAAACTATCTTTGATGGATGCTTCAGCTCATGAGACCATGACATCTCTGAAACATGTATCAGGCCTTCAACCCCGTGCTCAAGTTCAATAAAGGCGCCGTAATCTGTAATACTCGCCACCTTCCCCCTCATCCTTGTGCCAGGCGGGTATTTTTTATCTGCCTCTTTCCATGGATCCTCTGTCTTCTGCTTATATCCGAGAGAAACCCTGTTTGTATCCTTGTCATACTTTAGCACAAGGACGCTAATCTTATTACCTACAGAAAATACCTCGGAAGGATGGTTTACCCTTCCCCATGAGATATCAGTAATATGGAGGAGGCCGTCTATGCCGCCAAGGTCAATAAAGACACCGTATTCAGTAATATTCTTCACAGTGCCCTCAACAAGCTGGCCTTCTGTCATGTTTTCAAGGAGCCTTTTTCTGGTGCTGTCCCTCCTTTCCTCCAGTACCGCCCTTCTTGACATAACAACATTTCCCCTCTTATTATTCATCTTGATAATCCGCATCGGGAAGGTCTGGCCTATTAATCTATCTATATCCTTTAAAGGACGGAGGTCAATGTGAGAGCTCGGGAGGAATGCCTTTACGCCGATATCAACAGTCATCCCGCCCTTTATCTTTGATGTTATTTTCCCCTGAACTATCTCATTATTTCTATATGCCCTTTCAATATCAATCCATATCAGCACCTTATCAGCCTTTTCCTTTGAGAGAATAAGATTCCCATCGTTATCCTCACGCTCCTCTAAATAGACATTAATCATATCGCCTATCTTTATCTTGGAAAGGTCATGCGGTGTGAATTCTTCAATAGGGATCATGCCTTCTGACTTGAAACCTATATCCACCATTACGCCATCCCTGTGTATGGCCATTACTGTTCCCTTTACAATTGATCCCTCTTCAATCTTAGTGAAGGTCTCATCATAAAGTTTGGATAGTTCGCCATTCTGGCCTTTGCCGCTGGCAGTGTCATTCTCTTCCAATTCATCCTTCCACTTCAAATGTCTCTTAAATTCATGTTCGTGACTCCCGCTTTCCTCTTTCTCCATCGTGCCCTTAGCACCTCCTACTGAGATTATACTCCTAACCTATCCTCCCCTTAATATCCTCTAATTTATGAATAACCTCATTTATTATCCAGTCAGGTGTTGATGCGCCTGCTGTAATGCCAACCTTCTTTATACCCTTAAACCACTTCTCCTTAATCTCATCCGCCACCTCAATATGGTATACACTCTCTGTCTCCTCTTTACATATTGCAGCAAGGCGGCTTGTATTTGCGCTGTTCCTGCCGCCGACTACAAGCATTACATCAACATCCTTTGCTATCTCTCTTGTCTCGGTCTGCCTTATACTCGTGGCATCACATATAGTATTTAAAATCTTTACATCATGCGCCGCCTTCAGGGCCTCATCTATCACCTTCAGGAGATTTATCCTTGACTGGGTTGTCTGGCTGACAATGCCCACCTTTTTGCCTTTTAATAATCCTGCTAATCCCTCTCCTGTCTCTGTAACAATAACCCCATCACCTGCATAACCAATGATACTCTTAACCTCCGGGTGTTTCTCATCGCCAACTATAACTATCTGATAGCCTTCTTTTCTCAGCTTTGTTGCATGCTGCTGCGCCTTTTTTACAAAGGGGCATGTGGCATCAATAATCTTATTTCCCTGTTTATTTATACCTTCTATAACCTGCGGGGTCACACCATGAGACCGTAAGATAACCACACTTTTATTGGTATCCGTATACGATTCTACTGCATTTACCCCTTCCTCTGCAAGTTTTTTTACCACCTGCGGGTTATGAATAATAGGACCTAATGTATAGACATCCTTCCCATAGCTCTTTGCAGTATCAAAGGCAAGTTTAATCGCCCTCTTTACACCAAAACAAAAGCCGGCATTCTTTGCGACTAAGATTTCCATGTCTCTTCGCTCCATTGTAAAATGAAAATTGCAAAATTTAAATTGTAAATTTATTTTCCTTCATTTTAAAATTTTCAATTTACAATAATTCCTCTTTTAACTCTGCAATCCTTTCCATTATCCTTTTACTGATATCGCTATAAAGATCTTTATTGCCCCTATTCTCTTCTATCATCCCTGTAAAGTCAATAGGTTTCCCAAAGCTAACAATCACCTTTTTAAAACGAAGCCTCTTTGAATCCCTCGGAAGAACCTCTTCAGAGCCTTTAATATATGCCGGGACAACCTTTACGCCGCTCAGGGCAACTATTATCCCCACACCAGCCTTTCCCTCTCTAAGCCTTCCGTCCCTGCTCCTTGTCCCTTCAGGAAAGAGGAGCATAGGCTCTCCCTTTTTTAATCTCCTTACAGCCTCCTTTATAGCGCCCCTGTCACCAGTGCCCCTTTTAACAGGGAACGACTTCCACTTTCTTAAAATCCATGCAAAGACAGGATTACGAAAGAGGTCATCACGGGCCATGTAATTTACCCTTCTGCTTATTACGCACCCGACAAATGGCGGGTCAAGATAGCTCACATGATTGGATGCGATTATCACGCCGCCCTTCTTGGGTATATTGCTGTGCCCAATAACCTTTACCCTAAAAAAGACCTTTGCTATTATAAAAAATATCAGATGAAATACAGCATAAAACATTTCTCAGTATCCCCCTCACCCTCCCCTTTCCCCCAAGGGGAGAGGGTGCTTTTTACTTCCTCTCCCCAGAGGGAAGACGATACTTTTTTACTTCCTCTCCCCGATGGGGAGAGGATTAAGGTGAGGGGTCTTTGCCTTTACCTGTTTTTTGGAAATCTCATTCAGCATCTTTTTCACCACACCCTCTGCATCAAGTCCTGTGGAGTCTATTACAATAGCATCCTCTGCTATGCAGAGAGGCGCAATATCCCTCTTTGTATCATTATGATCCCTTTTTCTTATATCCTCTGTTGTATCCTCTATTTTTATATCCAGACCCTTTGCCTTGAGTTCGCTGTATCTCCTGCGGCCCCTCTCCTTCACATCAGCATCAAGAAAGAATTTAATATCTGCATCAGGAAAGACAACTGTGCCAATGTCCCTGCCTTCAAGCACAGCGCCGCCCTCTTTTCCAAACTGCCTCTGTAGCTCCAGCAGCCTCTTTCTTACGCAGGTGGCAGCAGAGACCTTAGATGAGAGCATCCCTATCTCAGGTGTCCTTATGTAATTGCTGGCATCCATGTTATCTATAAATATCCTTTCCTCTCCGCTTATCAATCTTATTTCAATCTCGGTTTCCTTACCCAGCCTCTCCAGCGATGACTCATCCTTTACATCAATACCCTTTTCTTTTGCCTTCCATGCAATGGCACGGTACATTGCGCCTGTATCCACATAGATATATCCCATTCTCTTTGCGAGGAGTCTGGCCGTTGTGCTTTTGCCTGCGCCTGATGGGCCGTCTATGGCTATAATAAATCTCTTTCTCACAAAATTATTTCCATTTTGTAGGGCAACCCTTTAGGGTTGCTTTTTTATGCAGGGCTAAGGCCCTGCCCTACCTACATTATCCTTTACCCTTTCAGCGAATTCAATTTCTCCATAAAATCCGGAAAGGATGTATTTATCCATTCAGTATCCTCTATTATTGTCTCGCCGTCTGCCCTGAGTCCTGCAATAATAATGGCCATCGCAACCCTGTGGTCGCAATAGCTCTTGCAGACAGCGCCAGAAAGCCTCTCCCTGCCTGCAATCCTTAACCCATCATCAAACTCCTCTATATCAACGCCCATCCTTCTTAAACCATCTGCCATTGCTGCAATCCTGTCCGACTCCTTTACACGAAGCTCCTTTGCATCACGTATTACTGTCTCTCCATCTGCAAGGGCGCCTGCAACGCACAAGATTGGAAACTCATCAATAGCCCTCGGCACAAGCCCGCCGGATATAACAGCGCCCTTTAATGGCGCATATCTTATCCTGATATCTGCCACAGGCTCAAGACCAAAATCCATCTTATTTAATATCTCTATATCAGCGCCCATCATCTTTAATACATCTATTATTCCTGTCCTTGTGGAATTAATGCCTGTGTCCCTGATAATAACATCAGAGCCTTCCACAACAGATGCAGCCACCATAAAAAAAGCCGCAGAGGAGATGTCTCCGGGTATCTTTAACTCAGCGCCCTTTAACCTCTGGCCGCCCTTTATGCTGACTGATAATCCCTTCTCTTTAATCTCGGCGCCGAGATATCTCAGCATCCTCTCTGTGTGGTCGCGGGACTTCATCGGCTCTGCAATTTTAGTCTCTCCTTCTGCATATAATCCTGCCAAGAGGAGAGAGGATTTTACCTGTGCGCTTGAGATCGGTGAATTATAATCTATCCCCTTTAGCTTTGTGCCTTTAATAGCAACAGGCGCCTTAGTATCATTCTCCCTCCCGCTTATATCTGCACCCATCATCTTAAGAGGCTTTATCACACGGCCCATGGGTCTCTTTCTTAAAGAAGAATCGCCTGTAAGAACAGAAAAAAAACCTTGACCTGCCAAGAGGCCTGTCAGAAGCCTTATGCCTGTGCCTGAGTTGCCGAGGTCAAGGACATTCTCAGGCTCCCTCAATCCCAAGAGCCCCTTTCCATTCACAATAATAGATTCCGTACCAATGCCCTCTATATTTACCCCGAGATTTAACATCGCCCTCGCAGAGTTTATTGTATCCTCTGCCGTCAGGAAGCCTGTTATCCTTGTTTTGCCTTCGGATATGCCGCCTATCATAACAGCCCTGTGGGAAATGGACTTATCCCCGGGCGCCTTTATCTCACCCTTTAATGCCTTTGTCAGATTGACCTTTAATGTCTTCACTTAAGCCTTTCCCTCACTGCCCTTGCCTTTTCAAACTCTTTTATAAGTCCCATGCCGTTTCCATCTTTAATATATTTTTTTATCTTATTGAGATTCTTCTGATAGTGATTAATCATGGCAATAACATTTTCCCTGTTATATAAAAATATATCCCGCCACATCTCAGGGGAGCTCTCTGAAATCCTTGTAAAGTCCTTAAATCCGCCTCCTGAGAAGGATATAAAGTCATCACCCTTTTCCTTAATTTCTGCCACTGTGTTTACAAGTGAGTAGGCAGCAATATGCGGCAGATGGCTGACTGCGCCGAGCGCCTTATCATGCAGCATCGGATCCATTAATACCACCTCAGCGCCAACAGCCTTCCATAATGCAGATATTTCTTTAAGCGCAGTTGGATTTGTCTTTGATGTTGGCGTCAGGATGCATCTTGTGCCTTCAAAGAGCCTTGGGGTCGCAGCCTTTACACCTGACTTTTCCTTTCCTGCTATTGGGTGGCCGCCAACAAAGAATACACCCTTTGGAAGCAGGCCTTCTATCCTGCTGACCAGCCTGCCCTTTACGCTTCCCACATCTGTAACAATTGCACCCTGTTTAAGAACCGGCATCATCTGCCTGATGCATCTTTCAAAACTTCCAACAGGCGTGGCAATAACAATCAGATCAGCGTCCTTTACAGCCTTTGATATGTCATGTGTGTAGTTATCAATAACCTTTAGCCTGACTGCCTCTCTCAGGTTAGCCGCCCCTCTGCCGAATCCTATTATCTCTTTTACAATGCCCTTCTCCCTGCCTCCCATTGCGAGTGAGCCGCCAATCAGTCCAACACCAACAATCACCATACGGTTGAAAAAGGGAAGCTTCATCTATTAAATCCCAGGGAATTTATTTTTCTCCGTTTCTCCCATTCTCCGTTTCTCCGACTCAAGATTTTCCTCCGTGTCAAGGCGCTAAAGCTCCCTTCCAACAGCCTGTGCAACCAATCTCAATTCCTTCATCAATTCCTTGAATACCTTTGGCTTTAATGACTGCTCGCCGTCAGAAAAGGCCTCTTCAGGATTTGGATGGACCTCTATTATAAGGCCGTCAGCGCCTGCTGCAATCGCTGCCTTTGCCATTGGCGCAACCAGATCCCACCTGCCAACGCCATGGCTCGGGTCAACAATCACAGGCAGATGGCTTAGTTTCTTTATTACAGGAACAGCGGAGAGGTCAAGTGTATTTCTTGTGTAGGTCTCAAATGTGCGGATTCCTCGCTCACAGAGCATCACCTTTGCATTTCCTTTTGACATGATGTATTCTGCTGACATGAGAAACTCTTTTATAGTTGCAGAAAGGCCGCGCTTAAGAAGCACAGGTTTTTCATAGCCTCCAACATCGGTCAATAATCTAAAATTCTGCATGTTCCTCGCGCCAATCTGAATTATATCTGTGTACTGTAAGATAAGCTCAATATCCCTCGGATCCATGACCTCTGTAATCACCAGAAGGCCTGTCTTCTTCTTTGCCTCTGCGAGGTACTTCAGGCCCTCTGCACCGAGTCCCTGAAAGGCATAGGGGGATGTCCTCGGTTTAAAGGCGCCGCCGCGGATAAATGTCGCCCCTGCTGCCTTTACATCCTCTGCAATCTGAATAAGCAATTCCTTTTCCTCTACTGCACAGGGACCTGCCATGACATGTATCCTCTTTCCGCCTATCTTTACGCCATTCTCAAATTCTATAATAGTATCCTCTTTTTTAAATTCCCTGCTCACAAGTTTGAAGGGCTGCAATATGGGCATTACCTTCTCTACACCAGGAAATACCTCAAGGGGCTGATTGGCAAGAACCCTCTCGTCGCCAATGACGCCGATTATAGTCCTCTCCTCTCCCTTTGACATATGTATCTGGAGCCCAAAACCCTTTAGCTTCTCCACTATATGATCTATCTGCTCCTTTGTTGCATCTGGTTTTAATACTATTATCATTTAACCTTTCCCCCTTCTTGCCTTGTCGGCAGACAGGTTACCTGCCGCTGGATAGGAACCGAGTATCTTTAAAAAGAGGCTCCTCTTTTCCAGATTATTCAATGCCCTCTTTACCCTGTCCTCTTCTATATGACCGTCCATGTCCACATAAAATATATATTCCCACGCCCTCTTTCTTGAAGGCCTTGACTCTATCTTTGTCAGATTAATCCTGCTTTCTGAAAAGGGCTTAAGCATATTAAAAAGCGCGCCAACCTCATCCTTAACAGAAAACATGATGGATGTCTTGTCCTTCCCTGTCCTCGGCAGCGATTTCTTTCCAATTATCAGAAAACGGGTAAAGTTATGGATGTTATCCTCAATCCTTCTCTTTGCAATCTTCAGGCCGTAGATTTTTGCAGCAAGCTCGCTTGCAATTGCGCCTGCCTGCGGTTCCTCGGCTGACATCTCTGCTGCCTTTGCACTGCTTGAGGCCTCTGCAATCGGTATCTCAGGGAGATTATTTTCAAGCCAGATGCGGCACTGTGCAGCAGGCTGTGGATGGGAGTATATCTTTCTTATATCCTCCATCCTCCCTGACTTTGACATTAGATTATGAGAGACCTCAAGGAGTATCTCGCCAATTATCTTTACATCTGAGTCAACGAAGATATCAAGGGTAGAACTTACTATGCCTTCTGTTGAATTTTCTATAGGAACAACGCCATACTCTGCCTCGCCCTTTTCAACCTCATTGAAGACCTCTTTTATACTGCTTGCGGGCAGATACTGTGCTGAATCGCCGAACTGCTGCATGCATGCAAGGTGGGTAAATGTCGCCTTTGGACCAAGATATGCAACGCGTAGCCTCTGCTCAAGGGAAAGGGATGCAGACATTATCTCTCTGAATACCGCCCTTACTCCTTCCTGCGGAAAGGGGCCTCTATTCTCACCCTCAAGCCTCTCGTATATCTTTCTTTCTCTCTCAGGGGAGTGAAATTCTGCCTTTGCCCCCTTCTTTATCTTGCCAATCTCAATTACAAACCTCGCCCTTCTGTTCAATAGTTCCAGCATACTGGAATCTATCTTATCAATCTTTTCACGGTATCTTTTTATCTCATCCTTCAAATATGTATAAATACCTCCAAAGGGCTGTAAGTTATGGAAATATAATAACTTATCGCAATCTGAATTGCAAGTTTTTTTTAACCCCCTCACCTTAATCCTATCCCCAATGGGGAGAGGAAACAAAAAAGAATACCCTTTCCACAATGGAGAGAGGAAGTTTTATTTGTCCCCTATCCCCTATGGGGAGAGGGAAGGGTGAGGGGTCATCACAATTACCTCATCACCGGGTTTTACCCAGCCGCTCTTTATGACCTTTGCAAATATCCCTTCTCTGGGCATAACGCAGTCGCCTGCCTGATAGTATATATTACATCTCTCATGGCAGACCTTGCCGATCTGGCTTACATCCATCTCTACCTCGCTGCCAATATTTAGTCTTGTTCCAATGGGGAGGCCAGCAAGGTCAATGCCCTCAATGGTGAGGTTTTCTGCAAAATCCCCGGGATTAACATTCAGGCCGAGCTTCCGCATCTTGTCCACGCTTTCTATGGCAAGAAGGCTCACCTGCCTGTGCCACTTTCCGCTTGCGTGGGCATCCCCTTCAAGGCCGAAGTTCTCCTTGACAAAGACCTTATCCACATTTTTTTTTCTTTCACCCTTTTTCTCGCTGATACTTACTGCAATAACCTTACCTTTCAAAACATCCTCCATTAACGACATATTTGTAAAATCCCTCCTAACCTCCCTTTTCCAAAGGGAGAGCTTTCCCCTCTATCAAGAGGGGATTAAGGGGTGTGTTACCCCTCTTTGGCAAAGAGGGGCGAGGGGAGATTTTTACAATTATGTCTATTCAATTATGAGACTCTT
>CAKKST010000022.1 GCA_919903585.1 Nitrospiria bacterium
CACTGAAAATACTGCTTGATGAAAAGGCATTAAACTTCTCAAGCAGAAAGGTAACGCTGTCCACTGCAGGATTGATACCTCAGATGGAGATGCTTGGTAAAGAGGGTATTACTGTTAATCTTGCAATATCATTAAGTGCCGTAACAGATGAGATTCGCAATAAGATAATGCCCATAAACAAAAAATATCCAATTAAAGAACTTATTTCAGCATGCAAAAGATTTCCTTTGCCAAAGAGAAGGAGGATTACCTTTGAATATGTGATGATGAAAGGTATGAATGATACAGAGGATGATGCAAGGAAGCTCTGCAGATTATTAAAGGGCATACCATGCAAGATAAATCTAATACCCTTTAATGAATATTCAGGCTGTGAGTTTAAAAGACCTGATGATGCTACTGTAGAGAGATTCAGGAAGGTATTAATAGGCCATCATTTAATGGCAATAATCAGAAAGAGCAAGGGTGCAGAAATCTTAGCAGCTTGCGGCCAGTTGAGGGGAAGTAATTAAGCTTTCTAAAAAAGCCAGGGATATATATACATTTCCAATCTGGAATTTCATTGCAATTATCCTTAAATTACATTATAATTTTACAGTTAAATTCCCCTCACCTTAATCCTCTCCCCCAATGGGAGAGGGTGAGGGGGCATTTTTTTATAAAAAGGAGGTACCATAAATTGTTTCGGATTCTTAAAAAAGATGTCTTCTCTCCAACAGTCAAAAGATTTACCATCCAGGCCCCTGAGATTGCCAAAAAGGCAGGGCCTGACCAGTTCATTGTTCTCCGCATTGATGAAAAGGGAGAAAGGATTCCACTCACCATATCAGATGCAGACCCTGAGAAAGGTACAATTGCAACTGTGTTTCAAGAGGTCGGCAAGACAACCATACAGCTCGGCAGCCTCAATGAGGGAGACTTTATTCGGGATGTTGTCGGCCCCCTCGGCATTGCTGCCCATATTGAGAACTACGGCACAGTTGTATGCGTTGGCGGCGGCGTCGGAATTGCAGTCCTGCCGCCTGTTGTAAAGGCGCTAAAGAATAAGGGCAACAAGGTTATAACCATTCTCGGTGCAAGGACAAAGGAGCTGCTTATCCTTGAGAATGATTTAAGAAAGATAAGCGATGAACTCCTTATTGTAACTGATGATGGAAGCTACGGAACAAAGGGCTTAGTAACAAATGAACTTGAAAGGCTTATTAAAGAGCCTGTAAAAATAGACCTTGCAATTGCCATCGGCCCTCCAGTAATGATGAGGGCTGTATCTAATCT
>CAKKST010000023.1 GCA_919903585.1 Nitrospiria bacterium
GATGGTTCCCAACAGGCGGCGCAGTGAGTTATAACTACAGCGCGCTCGGTACATGGGAGAGACTCCTTGACAGGATACATCACCTGATACTGCCTGTCTTTGTCCTCGGTTTTATTGGCATTGGTTCGCTCATCAGGCAGATGCGGAGCAATTTTATAGAGGTGATGCGTCAGCCCTATGCAACAACAGCGAGGGCAAAGGGTCTTCCTGAACAGCTTGTTGTATGGAAGCACATCTTTCCAAATGCAATAAATCCGCTTATTACGCTGCTTGGCTTTGAGGTTGCAAGCCTTTTAAGCGGGGCTGCATTAACAGAGATTGTCTTTTCTTGGCCGGGGCTTGGGAGACTGATGCTTGAGGCAGTAACGAGCTATGATTTGTATCTTGTGATGGGAAGCCTCTTCATGGGCACTATACTCCTTATTATTGGAAATCTGATAGCTGATATACTTCTTGCATTTATGGATCCGAGGATAAAATTAGGGTAGAAGTTATTTATTGTACCCCTCCCCTTAATCCCCTCCCGCAAGGGGAGGGGATATTTAAAGAAATATGTACCCCCCTCCCTTGATGGGAGGGGGTGAGGGGGAGGGTGAAAAAGGTGATTTTCAGATGCAGCAAAAGGGCACTTTCAGAATAGTAATAAACAGGCTGAGACGAAACAAAATGGCATGGATAGCAATGTGGATCATAATTGCCCTTGCCTTTTTTGCCCTCTTTGCAGGATTTATCTCACCATACGACTATGATGAGCAGAACAGGACAAAGTCATATCATCCGTCAACAGGCATACACCTTATAGATGCAGAGGGGAGATTTCATCTTCAGCCATTTGTCTATAATTACAACCTCGTTGACCCTGTATTTAAAAGATACGAGCCTGATACATCAAAAAGATTTCCAATATACTTTTTTATAAAAAGGGACGGAGGCTACAGGCTCTTTGGCACAGAGGATCCAAGCAGGCTCTTTCTGCTCGGTTCTGACATGCACGGACGCGACCTTTTTACACGCCTGCTTTATGGCGCAAGGATATCGCTTTCAATCAGTATCCTCGGCGTTTTGATCTCATTCGTCTTAGGTTTATTAATGGGTGGCATTGCAGGCTACTTTGGTGGTAAAATAGACAATATGCTTATGCGGTTTGGGGAGATAATAATGGCAGTGCCGGGCATCTATCTGCTTCTGGCTTTAAGGGCAATATTCCCCACAAGCCTTTCGCCTGTTCAGGTCTATTTCTTTATTATCCTTATAATGAGCTTCATTGGCTGGGCAGGACTTGCGAGGGTAATAAGGGGCATGGTTTTATCTATAAAGGAATATGACTTTGTTACTGCTGCAAAGGCAATAGGAGGAGGACACCTGAGGATTATTGTAAGGCATATACTGCCGAATACACTTTCTTATACGATTATTGCCATGACCCTTTCTGTGCCGGGCTATATAATAGGCGAGGCTGCATTGAGCTTCCTTGGCCTCGGCATACAGGAGCCGTATCCGTCATGGGGAAATATGCTCTCTGCTGCGCAGAGCATCCGTGTCCTGACAAGCGCGCCGTGGATTTTGATGCCGGGCATTTTTATATCTGTAACAATTATATGCTTTAATCTGCTCGGCGACGGACTGAGGGATGCCTTTGATCCGAAGGCAACAGGCGGGGTGGAAGTGAAGATGTGACGGCTTCGTAAAATTGTAGGGGCGACCCGGTGGGTCGCCCAAAA
>CAKKST010000024.1 GCA_919903585.1 Nitrospiria bacterium
TGTAATCAATTTATTGAGAGGAGGAAATAATGAATGTTTGTGTTGTTGGCACAGGGTATGTTGGTCTGGTTACAGGCACATGCTTTGCTGAATTTGGCGTAAATGTTGTCTGTGTTGATAAAGACAGAAAAAAGATAGACATGTTAAATAACGGCCATATCCCTATTTATGAGCCGGGGCTTGAGGAGCTGATTAAAAAGAATGTAAAGGATGGCCGCCTCTCATTTACTGCAGATGTAGATAAAGGCATCAAGGATTCCCTTGTTATCTTTATTGCTGTTGGAACACCGCCCAAAGATGACGGCTCCGCTGATCTCTCTTATGTGGAGGATGTGGCAGGGAGTATTGCAAGGAATCTCAACGGCTATAAGGTAATAGTAACAAAGAGCACAGTACCGGTTGGCACAGGTGAGAGGATAAAAAAAATTATTCTTGAGAAAAACAAGAAGCAGGCAGACTTTGATATAACCTCAAACCCCGAGTTTTTAAGAGAGGGGTCTGCTATAGAGGATTTTATGAGGCCAAACAGGGTTGTAATAGGCGCGGAGAGCGAAAGGGCTGTGGAGATAATGAAAGAACTGTACAGGCCATTATATTTGATTGAGACACCTTTTGTAGTTACAGATATTGCAAGCTCCGAGATGATAAAATATGCCTCCAATGCCTTTCTTGCAACAAAGATTTCCTTTATTAATGAGATTGCCAATATATGTGAAAAGGTTGGCGCAGATGTCCATGCAGTTGCAAAGGGGATGGGGCTTGACAACAGGATAGGCTCAAAGTTTCTGCACCCTGGTCCTGGTTACGGCGGATCATGCTTTCCAAAAGACACTCAGGCTATTGCGCAGATAGCAAGGGAGAATAATTATACCTTTGAGGTTGTAGAGGCAGTAGTAAATGTTAATAAAAAGCAGAAGGAGCGTATGCTGGAGAAGATAATAAATACAGTTGGCGAGATAAAAGGGAAAACTATCGGGGTGCTTGGCCTCTCATTTAAACCAAATACTGATGATATGAGGGATGCGCCTTCCGTAGATATTATAAATGGCCTTTTAAAAATGGGCGCCAGGATCAGGGCATATGATCCGGTTGCAATGGATGAGGCAAGGAAGGTGTTTAATAATAATATTGAGTACTGCAAGGACTCTTATGATGCGATAAATGGAAGCGACGCCATAGTATTGATTACAGAGTGGAATCAGTTTAGAAATCTGGATATGATAAAGATAAAGAGCCTTTTAAGGTCTCCCATAATAATTGACCTGAGAAATGTCTATGACCCGTTGAAGATGAAGGAATTGGGATATAAATATGACTGCGTAGGGAGAGGGTCGGTTTGGATACGATAAGGAAGATATTGGAAAAGAGGCCGTTAATTAATTTAATTTCTTTCATGGTTCTTATTTTTATCCTCCCTTTTGCCCATACGATGACCTTAAGGCTCTTTGCAATTTTTGTCCCTGTATTCTTTTGGCTATTGGACATAATCATTAACAGAAGGCTTGCCTTTAAAAGAACAGCTCTGGATATTCCAGTCTTGTTTTTATTATTATGGGGGCTGCTTTCAACAATATTCTCTGTGGATGTTAGATATAGTTTTAAAGAATACAGGAGCGATATGCTCATTGCCTTTCTCCTCCTCTATTCTTCCATTAATAATATTGAAAAAAATAAGGTGGAGAGGATAATTGATGCATTAATAATTGGAGTAATAATAGTATGTTTATATGGGGTTCTGGAATATTTCGGAATTGCAGGCCAGATGAAGATGAAAGGGAGGGCCGATTCTTCTACACCTGATTCTCAATATTTTAGTACATACATTATTTTGGTGTTGCCGGTTATTCTTTATAGGCTTCGTATGGCTGTTGGGAGTATAAAGTATCTATATTTATTGATAGCTTCTTTGGTATTAGTTTCTCTGGGACTCTCTTTTACTAAGGGGGCATGGATTGTTGGTTTTATTGAGCTTGTTATATGGGGGCTTTTTATTGACAGGAAGATTTTGATGTTTTTAATAGTAGTAATAATAATAGGTGCGGCAGGCCTGACGATGACATCAGGGCATCGCCTTTCTGAAAAGGGTTTGATAGAACAGTACAGGGATAGCGATTCTGTGAGGATAAGATTGTGGAAGTTTGGTATAATCCATCTAAAGGATTCGCCTGTCTTTGGCATTGGTTATGGCAGAAAGAACTTTGCAACCGTATACCCTGAATTCTTTAAAAAAGATATACAGCATTTTCATACACATAACACATTTATAAACATCGGCCTTGAGCTTGGGATACCAGGGCTTATAGCATTGCTCTGGCTGTTTTGGGTAATATTAAAATCACTATGGAAGGACTGGAAGGATAAAATGAATGAAAAGAGGATTTTATCCTTTGCTATTTTTGTTTCTGTTGTTGGATTCTTAGTCCGCATACAACTTGACCATCTGTTGGTTGATGAAATGGCATTGATGCTGTGGTTATTGGTTGGGATGGGTTTTGCAATCTCTAAGAGAAAGGAAGCAGTGAATATATGAGAATACTGATTACAGGCGGCGCAGGTTTTATTGGTTCGCATCTTTGCGATAAGCTTCTATCAGAAGGTCATGAGGTTATTTGTATGGATAACCTTATAACAGGCGATACAGCAAACATTGACCATATAAGGGATAAGAGATTCTCCTTTATACAGTATGATGTGACGAACTATATTTATGCAGACGGCAAGATAGATGCCATATTGCATTTTGCAAGCCCTGCAAGTCCGATTGATTATCTTGAGCTTCCAATACAAACATTAAAGGTTGGCTCCCTCGGTACGCATAAGGCGCTTGGCCTTGCAAAGGAGAAGGGCGCAAGGTTCCTCCTTGCCTCAACCTCTGAGGTTTATGGCGACCCCCTTATACACCCGCAAAAGGAAGATTACTGGGGAAATGTCAATCCAATAGGCCCGCGAGGTGTATATGATGAGGCAAAGAGGTTTGCAGAGGCAATTACAATGGCATATCAT
>CAKKST010000025.1 GCA_919903585.1 Nitrospiria bacterium
GGCTCAGGAAGGATAGTGATATAGATATTGCAATACTTACATCATATGATGTTGAGGACTCGGAAAGATTAGAATTGATATCAAAGGCAGAGGCTATCTTTACATTACTTTTAAAAAAGATAGGCATTCAACTGGAGGTAAGCATCTTTGACCTGAGGGGCAAATACGCCTCTGTTCAACTCCAGTATAAGGTAATTACAGAGGGGATAGCCTTATACACAAAGGATATTTCTCAGAGGCTTGAATTTGAGAACGCTATTAAAAGGGAATACTTTGACTTTGAACCTTATCTAATATCTTTAAGGAAAAGAAAATATGGAGATATACTACAGAAAGCTTGAGTTGGTTGATGATTGCTTAAAGAGGCTTGAAAAGATAAAGAGGTCTAATCCTAATATTGATAAATATAGAAGGTCATGGAAAGATAAGGATTCAACTGAGCGAAATCTTCAGAAAATAATAGAGGCAATTATTGATATGGGCAAGATGCTTATATCCGATAAAAGACTGCATGAGCCGGGAAATAATAGAGAGGTGTTTCTGATACTTCATGAAAATAATCTTTTTCCTTCCAAATATATGTCTTTGATTGACAAGATGATAGGGATGCGGAATATCATTGTCCATAGCTATGACAGGATTGATGATGCTATCGTTTATGGTGTTTTGAAAAAGAGTCTTGACGATATTAAAAGGCTTAGCAGCCATTTAAAAAAGATGGTATTAATCAAAAAAAATAATAAGTGAATATGTGAATCATAAACTCTTGATAAAGAGATAATTACCTAAAATGCTGCCACACAGCCATTTCATAATTTCCGGTCTTGCCGCTGTTCCTATTGCAGCGGTTTTGTCTCCTGAAAAGCCTATTATTGAGTGGGCTTTAATAAGCGGGCTTTTGTCATCTGCAATAGATTTGGATGTCTATACACTTGTGCTTGCCCTATTATTCTATTTTCTTTTTCCTGCATACTTTATCCCTGCTGCTGTAGGGATAGTAACGCATATAAGAATGGAAGAGGG
>CAKKST010000026.1 GCA_919903585.1 Nitrospiria bacterium
CATAATATTTAAAAATCCCTCCTGCCCTCCCTTTGTCAAAGGGAGGATTTATCCCCTCTTTGGAAAAGAGGGGTGAGGGGAGATTTTACAATCAATGTCTATTCTATTTTGAGACCCTTAATAAATACCCCTTGACGCTGCACACCAAATTAGATTAAAATAACCCCGCAATTAATAAATAATTCTAAAAAATCTACTAATAATCCCCGGTAGCTCAGTTGGTAGAGCGAGCGGCTGTTAACCGCTTGGTCGCTGGTTCGAATCCGGCCCGGGGAGCCATTTTTAAAAAGACCTTCTTATTTTTCCAGCGCCTCCCTTATCTTCTTTAATAGCTCCACAGGAGAGATATTCCCGCGCCTCATCTTCTTTCCCTCCCTCAACCTTCAGGGCATAGGTTTTGATCGCTGCTGTCTCCATGCCAAAGGCAAAGGTATCATAGGTTGCCCGTATCCCCTTTGAGCCGAGATAGAGTATAAGGTTCATCATATATGTATCATCATGGCCTTTGCCTGTGTCTGTGCGGAATATCTCAACATAGGGCGTCTCATCATCTTCTGAGGCTGCCTCGTTTCCTGAGGCGCTACATGATAAAAAAAGAATTGCAATCAGGATTATAAAAATAATAATTAAAAGCGCAGCCATGTCTCCTCAGCCACAAAGCCCAAGAACGATCTCCCTCTCCTCCATATCTACCTTGTCTATCCTCACTGTCAGCTCCTCACCGATGGAGTAGGTCTTTTTCTTGTGAATGCCATGAAGGCTCATGGTTTTTTCATCATATTTATAAAAATCATCAGTCATAAAGGATACATGCAGGAAGCCATGCACAAAGTAGTCCTTCAATCGTATCTTCAAGCCATAAGGCGTAACAGACACAATCTTGCCTTCAAACTCCTCTCCCAGCTTGTCCCTCATAAACCATACCCTCATGGCATCAAGCACAGCCCTCTCTGCCTCATCTGCCTGCCTCTCCATCCTTGATGAGTGTAATGCAATATCAGGCAAAAGTGATTCAAGCTCCTTAAGCCTCTTATCGCTCAGGCGCTTTTTTGCCAGCGCCTCCCCTAATATCCTGTGGACTACGAGGTCAGGGTACCTCCTTATTGGTGATGTAAAGTGTGTGTAGGATTCAGAGGCAAGGCCAAAGTGGCCGATATTCGCTGGAGAGTATTTTGCCTGTTTCAGGCTTCTGAGTATCATGTAGTTTATTATCTCCTCTGCCTCTGTATCCTTAATCTTTTTTAGCAATAAAGGAAAGTCCTTCGGCCTTATAGTCTTTGCCCCTTTTACAACCCCTGTGGAATGTATAACCTTTATTAAGTCCTCCATCTTTAATGGGTCAGGCTCCTCATGTATCCTGTATAGGCTTGGTATGCCGAGCCCTTCAAGATGCACTGCAACCGCCTCATTTGCAGAGAGCATGAACTCCTCTATCATCATGTGCGCAAAGTTTCGCTCTGCCTTTATTATCGCCTCAGGATTTCCCTGAATATCAAGGAGCACCTCAGGCTCCGGCAGGTCAAAGTCAAGGCTGCCCCTTTTAATCCTGCGCGCCTTCAGGATATTGCACATCTCCCCCATGAGCTCAAAATCACGAAGGAGATAATCATATCTCTTTCTCTCCTCCGGGTTTTCATCCACCAAGACCTTTTTTACAGATGTATATGTCATCCGCTCATTGCTTATTATAATGCTCGGATAAAATTTTGCGTCAATCTTCTCGCCCCTTGCGTCAAAATCCATCTCCACTGTGAATGCCAGCCTGTCTACCTTTGGTTTCAGGCTGCACAGGTCTTCTGAAAGCTCCTTTGGCAGCATGGGGACAACCCTGTCAGGGAAATAGACGCTCGTCCCCCTTTTTCTTGCCTCAATATCAAGCGCAGAGTCCCATCCTACATAATGCCCGACATCTGCAATGTGCACCCACAGCCTGTACCCGGCATCAGTCCTGATTATAGACACTGCATCATCAAAGTCCTTTGCCCGCTCCCCGTCTATTGTTACTGTCGGAAGGCCGCGCAGGTCTTTTCGCTTCTTTGCATCCTCCATTGGCTGAGAATAGAGCGCCGTTGCCTCTTCATGCGCCTCGTGCGGAAATCTCCTCGGCAGGTTTAGTTCGTCTATGATGCTTTCAACTTCTGCAAGCGGGGTATCAGGCCTCTCCAGCGTCTTTATTATACGGGCTGAGGGCGGCCGCATATTTTGCGGGTAATTTATTATCTCTGCAATCACGTTATCGCCATTCTTTGCGCCGCCCCGCTCCTTCGGGCTTATAATCAGGTCAAAGGGGATAGACTTGTTCTTTGGCCTTACATAGAATCCTGTTTTGCCTGCCTCAAATGTCCCAACTACCCGTGTATGCGACCTCTCAAGGATGCGGATTATCCTTCCATCCCGACGCTCCATGTTTTCAATCCTTGCAACAACCCTGTCTTTGCCCATTGCGCCAAAGATTGCCCTCGGTGAGATAAATACATCCCTTTCGCCCGGCTTCTCAGAAATGACAAAGCCATAGCCTCCCTTGTGGGCCTCAAAATAGCCTGTGATGAGATTCATCTCCTCCACAGGCCCATAAAGGCCATTGCGCGTCCTTATAATCTCGCCGCCATTGACAAGCTCTTTTAATGTTCTTCTCAGCCCGCCTATTTCTAATTTGCTTATTTGCAGTTGAGAAGAAATCTCCCTAAAACTGACCGGTCTTGAGACCTTCTTAAAGAATGCCGCAATAGTTTCCTTTGTAATCATAGCTCCACCTTATCACCCTTCTTTGGTATATGCGTCTTAAATCCAAAACGCCCCTCTACAGCCTTGCTGAATGATGTTATTGCGTTCTCTTCACCGTGCACCAGAAACACCTCAGGTGAATCCTTAAATCCTGCAAGCCATTCAGTTAGCTCTTTCTGGTCTGCATGTGCAGAAAATCCGTTTATCGTATAAACAGACGCCCGTACAGCAACTTCTTCACCGAGGATATTAACGGTTTCTGCCCTGTCAACGATCCTCCTTCCAAGTGTTCCTTTTCCCTGAAACCCGACGAATATCACGCTGCACTCAGGCCTCCATAAATTGTGCTTCAAGTGGTGTCTCATCCTTCCGCCCTCGCACATCCCGCTTCCTGCTATTACAATAATCCCTGATCTTATCTTATTCAGCGCCATTGAATCCCGCGCTGTCTGCACAAAATGAAGCCTGATAGAGTTATTGCCGCTCTTTGTTGAAAATAGCCTTCTTGCCTCCTCATCAAAACACTCAGGGTGCGCAAGATAGACCCTCGTTGCATCCTCTGCAAGCGGGCTGTCAAGATAGACATCAATCTTGTATATCCTTCCCTCCCGTACAAGGTTGTTCAGGATATAAAGAAGGTCCTGTGTCCTTCCAATTGCAAAGGAAGGTATGAATACATTGCCGCCCTTTTTAAATGTGGCCTTGATTGCCTCCACAAGCTCGCCTATGCTCTCCTTTTGCGGCTTATGCAGCCTGTTTCCATAGGTTGATTCCATCACCACAAAATCAGCAGTCTGAGGCATCAGCGGGTCGCGCACAATAGGGCTGCCCTTCTTTCCTATGTCCCCTGAGAATATAATCTTCTTCTCTCTTTCGCTGTCCTGATACCATAGCTCAAGCGAGGCAGAACCGAGTATATGGCCTGCGTCAAGAAATCTATATTTTATGCCCGTTCCGAGGTGAAGGATTTTATCATAGGGCTTAACATCAAAAAGCAGGATCGCTGCCCTTGCATCATCTGTTGTATATAGCGGGGCAACAGGCGGCCCTCCTGCCCTGAGCGATTTCTTCGTGAGCCACTCTGCATCGTCCTCCTGAATATTTGCCGCATCATATAGCATTATCTCAAGGAGGTCCTTTGTTGCTGATGTTGTGATGACCCTGCCCTTAAAGCCTTCCTTTGCGAGACGGGGAAGCATACCTGAGTGGTCAAGGTGGGCATGGGTGAGGAAGATGAAATCAATTTCCTCAGGCCGAAAGGCAAAGGAGGCCCTGTTTATCTCATCGGCATTTTCACCCTGATACAGGCCTGTCTCAACCAGTATCTTTTGCTTGTTGCATTCTATATAAAAGCAGGAGCCTGTAACAGTACCTGCACCGCCGAGGAATTTGAGTATCATAATACCCCTTATTGCGTGAAGTATAGCAGAAGATGGGCTTTAAGGCTACAGATTTAAATTTATATAAAACGACTCAAATACTTGCGTTTTATTGATTACACAGATTTTGTAAAACGATTACACTGATTTATGGATGCGTAATTATTTATGACGCTTCATATAGTTATTGACAGGCGAGCCAAAATAGTATACATGAAATGATTGAGGTAATAGCCATGACAAAGATAATTATGTGCATAGATATGGATGCCTTTTTTGCCTCTGTGGAGCAGCAGGACAGGCCGTATCTTAAAGGCAGGCCGATAGCTGTTACCGGCAGCGGTGGCCGGACAGTGATTACAACCGCCTCTTATGAGGCGAGGGCATTTGGTGTAAAGACAGGCATGAATGTCTATGAGGCAAAAAGGCTATGTCCGCATCTCATCTTTGTAATCGGGAATAATGAGAAGTATATCCGCACCTGCAAGGGGCTGGTAAGCATATACAATCAGTTCACGCCTGATGTGGAGGTTTATTCTATTGACGAGGCATTTCTTGATGTAACAACAACACATCATCTCTTTAAAGGGCCTGAGGCTATAGGGCAGGATATTAAAAGGCAGGTCAAGGAAAGATTTGGCATTACCTGCACAGTCGGCATCGCGCCGAATATCCTGATTGCAAAATTAGCAAGCAGTATTGCAAAGCCTGACGGCCTGAGATGGATAAGGCCGGAGGATGTGGAGGGGGTATTAAAAGACCTGCCTGTGGCAAAGCTGTGGGGGATTGGGCAGAAGATTGCGGAAAGGCTGGAGAGGCTGGGCATCAGGACATGCGGTGAACTTGGAAGGGCATCCGTGAGTCTTTTAAGATACAGGTTTGGGATTATTGGCGAGGCGCTCAAGGCAATGGGGCTGGGGATGTGTGAAAGGCCTGTTATTGCAGAGGAGGGGCAGGCAAAATCCATTGGCCACAGCACGACCCTTCCAGCGGATATATGGGAGCGCAGCGAGATAGATGCGTATATCCTGAAGCTTAGCGAGATGGTTGGCGGGAGGGCGCGCAGGCACAGTTATATCGGCAGAAGGGTCTCGCTTACCTTAAGATATTCTGACTTTGAAACCTTTACAAGACAGGCCACACTATCCCGATCTACGAATGACACCCACATTATATATAAGAGCGCCCTGATGATACTGAACCGTATAAGGCTTAAAAAAAAGATAAGGCTTATTGGCGTCTGCCTGTCCAGCATAATAGATGACTGCAATCAGATGCCTCTCCTGAAATCTGAGCAGAGGCGGATGGCGCTCCTTCATGCAGTGGATGCCATTAATGATAAGTATGGGGATTCCAAGCTCGCATGGGCGTCATACAGCATGACGGAGCAGGAGGCAGGTGTAATATCCCCTGCATGGAGGCCGTCAGGCGTTAGGTATGTGGAGATGGACTGAAGTTATGATACAAGGACATTCTTCATGGGCGGCTCAATCTTGTAGAACGTCTAAGCCTTCTGATAAAGGCCTTTGTGCCTTGCCTTAACTCAGGACGGTCTTTTTCCTTGCGTTAGACGCAAATAGAGCGCAATTCATCCTATTAAATTTTATACCATTTTGCACTTTTGCCATGTCCTTTACATTCAACTTGTCTTTCTTTTCTCAAGTCAGACCCCATTATTATTTCATTATTATTTATGCTCCAGAGGAGAAGACTGACCGCCAATAGTCCGATCAGTATAAAGGGCAGATATGTTTGCATAGAGGCCTCCTGATGAGTGAATTGTTAGGCGCTTCTCTTTTTACTGAAAGAAAGTTTTCCTTCATTGAACTTGTGAATGAGCATGGAGATCAGAGATTGATACGGTATACCCTCTTCGACTGCTTTCGCCCTAATTTTTTTTAAATCTCGCTCAGTCATTCGGATATTGATCCGCTTTTGTTTGTTGAGGCTATAGCTGGCGTATCCCTCGTATTGTTTCTTTTCCTTTTTAGTTAGGTCGGCAACCCATTCTTCATTTTCAAGCGATTTTGCCAATTTCCTCTCTTCTTTATCCAAAAATGCTTCTTTTTTCATTTTTTACCTCCTAAATATTTCCTTGTTGCTTTGCTGTTTGGGATTACTGTTTTCAGGAATATTTTTTCGTTATCCTCAACATATGGCACAGAATAGATATAATCTTCAATCTTTACCAGAAAAACTCTCTGATTCGGATATTTTGCCGGATTCGGATGTTTTACTCGGTCAATCAAATCTCCCGATGCTATTGCCAACTCAACCTGTTCAAATGACACACCTCGCATTTTCTTGAGTATTTCATTTTTCTCATCATTCCAGTCAAAATATTTCATAAGCGTGTGCCTATTGTATTCTTTTTATAGAATAACATTGATTTCTGTTTCTGTCAATGTATTACATTCATTTGAGACCTAACACCTGAAATCACAAATGTAAATGGTGACCACCTTAATTCTAAGGGTAAGGGGATAGCAGAATATATTTGTAAGGATACATCAGTTGTGACGAGATATTTGAGGGAGAAGGGGGATTTGGGGGCAGAGGTTGAAAGGGTGA
>CAKKST010000027.1 GCA_919903585.1 Nitrospiria bacterium
AAGCATATAATACCTGCCGAACCATGCCCAAAAATACCGTGCAGTTGCTTAAAAATCAGGGATGCGTCCCTTGCCCTATCCTGACTTTGTGTTATAAATGTCTGTCTTAACCGTCTGCAAAAAGCTGCGCTGCGCTCCGCTTTTTGCAATCAGAGTTAAAGCTATAGTTATGTTGTTAAAGCCAACTGCATGCCCTTAATACAGCACCAATATCAAGCCAATGATTCAACAAGTACCTCATCCCTTTATCTCTGGAATTGTTTTTGATATCATTATATTTTTTCAAGAAGTAATCTATTGAATCTTTATTAGGTAATGCCTTCAACTTTATTTCAATAAGTTCTTCTATTTCTTCTTGCTCATTGTATTGCTTCGATAAAGTTTGATTTACCACTCTGGCTGACGTGTGATATGTGCAAAAAACAGTAATATTTTTCAGGCCTCTCCAGTTTGCTACAGTTTCTTTGTATGCACCTTTTCTGAACTCATGCCTTAAGACGTCCCAAGGATGTTTTATTAGCCCAATATCATATAAAGAACCAACAGCCACTTTGCCTTTAGCAATAACCACTTTCGGCTGTAGTGCCATTATCTGAAATGCCAATACTTCTGTGCAACACTGTCGTGCCATAGATAAGGTGCTCTTTCTTAGACCTGATGAAGATGTTGCTCCATGCATAATCGCATTAGTCCAATAATGAGATTTCATATATCCACCGGTCTCTGCAGAGAATGAGTCTAAAGAAACTGTTGCTTTCCACAGTTCGAAGTCCTGCTGGGCTGTTTTATCTGTTGGGTTTTTTGCATTATGTATGGCACAAAGCATTCCTGTTTCTTGCGGTGTAGTATCTGCCGGGTCTTGAACAATGGTCATTGAATTTGCTTGATTTATTTCTTTCCAATTTACCCCATGTTCGGGACAACTAACCCCAAAAGCAACATCTTCTGATTTCTTCGGCGACCAAGGACATTCCTTACATGCAGGAAAATCAGCAAGTTCTGCTTTATGTAGAACAGAAGCTATTTTCATAACACTATCTTTTACAACTAACAATATATAGATATTTTTCTTGTTTTATATCAAATTTAAAAACAATTGACAATTTTTATATTGATTTCTTTATAATTGTCAATCTGTCAGAAAATCTGGCAGATAATTTTTAATGTAGTCTTTTTTGAAGGGTATTTTCTATAATCCACACAATTAACTACATTATTGACAATATATATAAATGTAGTTAATATGTAGTTAATTGTGTGGATTATATTTCACTTCTTTCAACTTCTTATGTTGGTTTGCAGCCCTTCCACAATATTAGTCGGTGTTATTACCTCTCCATTTACCTTTGATAATCTTATAACCTCACAATCAGACACCCTTTCAACCTCTCTTACAATCTGACCGAGGTTCATCTCAGGGACGACTATCTTCTTAACCTTTGAAGATAGTTCACCAATAACTTTCTCTGGAAATGGCCAGAGGGTCTTTAGCCTTAAAAGCCCTGCCTTAACACCCTTTTCTCTTAAAACCTTAACAGCTTTCAATGATGCCCTCGCACTAATCCCATAGCTGATTATACCAATCTCTGCATCTTCAAGAAAATACTCCTCTGTATCTGTTATCTTGTCTTGATTTAATAGAATCTTATTAGAGAGTCTTTTTACAAGCCTCTCCTGAACAGCAGAATCTGCTGTCTTTCTAAAACCATATTCATTATGCGTTGAACCTGTAACAAGCAATTTTTCTCCTTCACCAAAAGAAGGCATTGGCGGCACTAAATCATCTCCATCCTGCCCAAAGGGCGGATTGCCCTTTGCCTTTTTTCTGTTTATTATTTCTACATCATCTTTTATAATACATCGCTCTCTCAGATGTCCCACTGCCTCATCGCAAAGAAGAAATACAGGCACACGAAATTGCTCTGATAGATTAAATGCCTCTATTGTTAAATCATACATCTCCTGAACAGACCATGGCGATAGGGCAATTATCTGATAATCACCTGATGCACCCCATCTCACCTGCATTACATCACCCTGTGCAGGTCTTGTTGCCTGACCTGTGCTCGGTCCTGCACGCTGAACATCAACTATTACACAAGGTGTCTCTGTCATTATTGCATAGCCTATATTCTCAAGCATTAATGAAAGCCCTGGACCGGATGTTGCAGTCATTGCCTTTGCCCCTGTCCATGATGCGCCGATTACTGCTGAGATAGACGCAATCTCATCCTCCATCTGAATAAATGTGCCGTTGCATTCAGGAAAGCGGTTTGCAATACTCTCCATTATCTCGCTTGACGGAGAGATAGGATAGCCTGCATAGAACCTGCATCCTGCACGGATTGCACTCTCTGCACAGGCCTCATTGCCCTGAAGAAGGTATGAGCCTGATGAAAGGATGCTTGTTGATAGAATGTTTGACATAAAGTTATCTTACTTCACCCTCCCCTTTATCCCCTCCCATCAAGGGAGGGGAATAATTAGGACAGTGATGTCTCCCATCTCCCCAC
>CAKKST010000028.1 GCA_919903585.1 Nitrospiria bacterium
AAGCAATAACACGTAAAATCTATATCTTTTTTTGAACATATTTTTTTCTCTTGCCAAAGTTTTTTCAATATGATAGCATTACACACTTTTTAAGACAATAATAAAGATTTATAATAGGGCTTAGCCCTTGATTACACAGATCATAGTTATTTTTAAATCTGAGTAATCTTTTTAAAAATCTGTGTAATCATTTTCAGGAGGTTTAAAAATGGCAAGGGTTTGTGAAGTATGCGGCAAAGGAAAGATGATGGGCAATAATGTCAGCCACGCAAATAACAGAACCAAAAAAATCTTCTTTCCAAATGTACAGACAGTCAGGGTTGTTACAAAAGGCGGGACAAAAAAGATGCGGATCTGCACAAGGTGTCTTCGTTCAGGCATGGTAAAAAAGGCGGGCTAACCTTCCTTATACGCTATAACTTCCAGCTCAAATTTTGCACCTTTTGGCAGATTGGAGACTTCTACAGTTGAGCGGGCTGGAGGGTCGCTATCAAAGTATCTTCCGTAAACTGTATTAATCTCAGAAAAGTCCTTTATATCCTTTAAATAAAGTGTAGCCTTAACAACATCATGTAAGGTTGCGCCTGCCGCTGAAAGAATGTTTTTGATATTCTCCATCACAAGTTCAAACTGTGCCTTTATATCGCCACTAACTAACTCACCTGTCTTTGGATCAATCGGTATCTGGCCTGATAAAAAGATAAAATTGCCAATCTTCACTGCCTGCGAATACGGCCCTATGGCCTTCGGCGCCTTGTCGGTTTTAATAATGGTCTTTTGCATCCCCTCACCCATAATTACTGCTTCTTATTTAGTAGTACTGCTGCCTCTTTGAAGAATTTTGTAGCCTCTTTTGTGGCATCAGAGGCATTCTTTAATTGCTTAGCCACATCCGGATACCCTGCCTTCTCTGCCCTATCAGCCCAATCAAGATAATTTTGCATATGGTCATCATTATGTTCAATCCAGTGTTCAAGCAGGTGCGTTAATTTATGCATATCCTCATTCATTTATTTTTTCTTAGCCTTTCCGTTTCAAAATTATTTTATTCTTGGTAAGGGATATCTCTTTTATCTCACCCTCTATTTCTTTTTCCTCTGCAAAGATATTTTTTAGAAATATCTTATTGCCCTCTTTCTTGACTGACGAAACAGCCTCAAGAAGAAGCTCCTCTTCTCCCTTATCATTTACTATATATGCCTTTGCCTCACACATATTTATACTTATCCTGTAATCCCCCCATCCCCCCTTTATTAAGGGGGGGGTGAGGGGGGATTATCCTTCTCCTGCTAAAATTATCAGGGCATTTACAATGGCAACAGCAACAGGGCTGCCACCTTTTCTTCCTTTGTTCGTAATATAGGGAATATCCACCTTTAATAATTCATCCTTTGACTCTGCAGCATCCACAAAGCCAACAGGCACGCCAACAATCAGCGCCGGCCTAAGGCCATCTTCATTAATCAGCCTAATAATCTCAAATAAAGCAGTGGGGGCGTTGCCTATTGCCACAATGCCATTTGCAAGCAACGGCATTGCCCTTTGCATCCCCAGAGCTGACCTTGTCTTTCCTTGACCTGCTGCTTCCTTTATCACATCCTCGTCATTCACAAAGCAATAGAGTCCTCCGCCAAAGGAATTTAAAACCTTTTCCCTTATCCCTGCCTTCACCATATTTACATCTGTAATAATATTGCAGCCTGACCTTATGGCAGAGACGCCTCTATCAATTGCCTGCGGATGTATTATCAGTTCCTTCCCAAATTCAATATCTCCTGTAGTATGAATGACCCTCTTTACAATTGCAAGTTCTTTTTCAGAGAAGCTGTGCCTGCCAAGCAGGCCTTCAATAATCTCAAAACTCTTTTTCTCTATCTCGTGCTGTTCCATTTCATTCCCTTTCATCTTCTCACTATTATCGCTCACTGTCTTTTAGCGTTTCAGTTATCCTGTCAATTACAATATCCGCTAATTTTGAATGCACGCCAAGCGGCCTTGTAAAGATTATTTCTGTATCAGGGTATTTTATCCTCGCCTTATCTATCTCTTCCGGTATGTCATCTATAACATGCCTGCCGTGGTGTAAAAAATAGGGCTGTATTATTATCCGCCTTATACCATACCCCACACACTCATCAATCTTATCCGGCAGAAGCGGCTTTGCAAGTTGTAAAAAGGCCACCTCTACAATATCATATCCACCCTTTTCCTTTACCAATCCTGCAATCTCTTTGATGGCATTATTTGCCTCCTGAGCCCTGCTTCCATGGCCGAGGAGTATAATCGCTGTCTTCATAGCGCTGTTACAACCTTTTTTGTAAGATTTTCCGCCCACTCCATATTTGACGCAAAGTGCAGATGCACATAACTTGCAACCACATTCTTATAGCTATATCCCTCAAGCCGCTCCTCACCGCTGTTTGCCTTTGTAACCTTATAAACCCTTCTAATTGTATCCGGCATATCTGTTATCTCTGAATAATGAAATTCGTGCCCCCTTATCTGCGATCCCTTCTGCGCCAGAATGGAATCCTCTATTGTTTCAACTGTAACATAGCCGAGAGACTTCCTCTTTGGAAGCATTCTTGCAAATGCCGGAAAGACACCTATCATCTCATGCCTTTTGCCATCTAAATCTATTATTCCATCTGTAAGGTACATCAGGCCGCCGCATTCAGCATATATAAAAAGCCCCTCCTCTGCCATCTCTTTAATCTGTTTTCTGATACTATGATTTGCCTCAAGTTCCTTTGCATATATTTCGGGATAGCCGCCGCCAATATAGATACCATCAATATCGTCTGGCAGATTCTTATCATTCAATGGGCTGAAAAATTTTAGCTCTGCGCCATATCTTTTTAAGATATCAAAATTGTCCTGATAGTAAAAATTAAATGCCTTATCATAGGCAACGGCGATTGTTATCTTCTTATCGCCTGTATAGGTCATATCATTACTGGCTGAAGGGGTGAAGGGGTGGAGGGGTGGAGGGGTGATACTCAACATCCTTTCCACATCAATATTTTTTTCAATAGCGGCTGTAAGCCTCTCAATAAACCCATCCGAGAGTGCTGCATCCTCTGCTGTTACAAGGCCGAGATGTCTGCTCGGTATCACGATTGATTTTTCCTTTGGCAGATATCCGAAAACCTTTGCCCTGCACCTTTCCTCTACAGCCTCTTTGAGTATCCTGTAATGGTTCTCACTTCCAACATTATTAAATATCACGCCCGCAATATGCACATCATTACAGTAATTTTCAAAACCATAAACAACAGCTCCAGCGCTCCCTGCCATTGCCTTTGCATCAACTATCAGAATTACTGGCGCATTTAATATCTTTGCAATCTGGGCTGTGCTTCCTTCTAATCCCTTTCCATCAACGCCGTCAAAGAGCCCCATTACACCCTCTATCACGGCAAAATCAGCATCACTGCTATTTTTATAAAAAGACTCCTTCACATAATCTTCTGACATCATCCAACCGTCAAGGTTTCGTGAAGGTCTGCCTGCAATTATAGTATGATAACCTGTATCAATAAAATCAGGTCCAACCTTAAAAGGCTGAACCTTTAGGCCCCTCTTTTTAAGTAAGGCTATCAGACCTATTGTAATTGTTGTTTTTCCAACACCGCTGTTTGTTCCTGCTATGATAATAGCTTTCATTGAAAAATCCACATCTCACCCTCCCCCTGCCCCCTCCCATCAAGGGAGGGGGAAAACTCTACAGAAAATGCATCTCTCCCCTCCCCTTGTGGGAGGGGACTAAGGGGAGGGGATTCTTCTCCTACCCGTTCATCAGATTAACAATGGCAATGTCATCGTAATAATCTATGATATTCAATGCACCGTATCTCTGCTCTATCCTAAAGAGATATTTCAGGTCAAGGCCTAATGCCCTGCATAAAATAGTCCTGTTTACGCCGCCGTGTGCAACCATTAAAATTTCATCGCCCTTATGGTCTTCTACTATCTTTGTAAGCTCTTTATTTACCCGCGCATCAACCTCTTTCATGCTTTCTCCGCCATCTGGCCTAAAATCAACAACATCATTTAAAAATCTATTCCATTCATCTTTATAGGACTTCATTATCTCCTCAAGGGTAAGGTTCTCCCATACGCCGATATTTCTCTCTCTAAGTTCTGTCTTTTTTATTATGGGCAGGCTCCTGCCGTCATTTATAATCTTTGCACCCCTATATGCCCTGATAAGGTCGCTGCAATAAATAGCAGAAACCTTTGCGCCATTTAAACGCTCTGCAACAGACCTCATCTGTTTCACACCCTCTTCTGTTATGTCCACATCATTGAAGCCATTGTAGCGTCCTTCATGGTGGTTCACCACCTCGCCATGTCTTATGAGATATATCCTTGTAGGCTTGCCCATTTCTTCAAACATCTTTTTTCTCTTTTCATTTGTTGGAACCATCTAAACTTACTCCTGTCTTTTAACCCTATCAGAAGGAAGCTTAGGGCATGTGCCCTCTGCTATCTTCTTACTGCAATCCCTGCACAGATTCAATGCAGGGTCGCAGGGGATAAACTTTTTAACATCTTTCGCAGGGACCGCAGTCTTTCTATCTCTTTTATTCAAATTTAATTAGCCTTCTTGTCATCCTGCCCCGCATCAAAGTGCGGGGTAAACTCCAGCAGGAATCTTGTCTATTTATAGATTCTCGCTCAAAAACTCTGGGGGAATGACAGGAAAAAGTATAATGTCATGCCTGAATGTCTCTGTCAGGCATCCAGATTTTCTGGATTCCCGCTAAAGACATGCGGGAATGACATTTATGGCCGTTTTGCGAGGTTTGTCAACACCCTCTTTAGAGCCTGTTGGCAAACTCAAACTGCGGTCATTGCAAACGAAGTGAAGCAAACTTATAACCCCCTTAATCCACCTTAATTTAAGGGGGACTAAGGGGGTTATAAGATACGGCTGCTAATTACAATCAATAAAAATATCACCTCATTTGCCTCGCTTACTGCGCCAATTACATCTCCTGTAATGCCTCCCAATATCTTCTTAAAATAAAGGCCGATAAGATATGTAACAATGCCCATCAGACCCATAATTAAAATAGCATTAAATTTGAATAGAAATATTAAGACTAATGCTGTAAATATTGTTGCTATCCCAACCTGCCTGCCTCTCACACCCTCTACAAATGCCTTTCCCATGCCAACCTGCCTTGCATAAGGATACATATTTGTAAAAACCACCTGCAGCCATCTGCTCATCATTGGCATTGCTATCAGTATAAAATTTTTAGAGGCAGTCGGCGCAGAATTTAAACTCAGATATTTTATCATAATAAGCATGATTACGCCAACAACACCAAGCGCCCCAACCCTGTGGTCGCGCATTATGTGTAAGATATCTTCCTTTGTCTTTCCGCCTGCAAGCCCGTCAATGGTGTCCACAAAGCCGTCTATGTGAAGCCCCCTTGTCAATATTATTAGCACGGCAATAAGCAGCGCATCTACAACAGATGCAGGTAATATTTTCAAAAGCATTATATTTGAAAGCGCAATGATACCACCCAGTATCAGACCTACAAACGGGAAATAGGCCATTGATCTTGCGAGTTCCTCTGCCTTCACAGCCCTGTTTCCGGCAAGTGGAATTATAGTAAGGAATTCCCAAGCAGTTCTAAATCCCATCATCTCCTACACCTTATTTGAGACACCTGCATCGCCAAAGGTTGCCATCTCTGTTAATATCTTTATGCCGCACTCAATCAGATTTATCCCAAGCGCTGCGCCTGTGCCCTCTCCGAGTCTGAGATTAAGATCAACAAAGGGCTTATGTCCAATTATATCCAGCATTGCCTGATGCCCTGCCTCAACTGACTTATGCGCCATGAAGATGTAATCCTTTATCTTCGGCTCAAGCTGTATTGCTATAAGGGCGCCTGCAGTGGAAATAAATCCATCAACCACAACAGGGATTCTATTTGCAGCGCCGCCAATGATAAGCCCTGCTATCCCAGCAATCTCATAGCCGCCGAGCTTTGATAAAACATCTATCGGATCATTTTTATCAGGTCTATTAACCTCCAGCGACTTTTTTATCACAGCAGCCTTTTTATTAAATCCACTATCATCAATCCCAGTCCCTCTTCCTGTAACAGCCTCAACAGGTTTGCCGCTGATAGCTGCAACAATAGCAGATGATGACGTTGTATTTGCAATGCCCATGTCGCCTGTGCCAAATATATCATAGCCCTTTTTGGCATATTCGTTGGCAAGCTCAATCCCAACCTCCAATGCCTTTACAGCCTCATCTTTGCTCATTGCAGGCCCTTTTGCAATATTCTTTGTGCCTTTATTGACCTTTTTCTTTATAAGACCAGCGGCATCTGCAAAGTCATAGTCTACACCTATATCAACCACAACAACATCTGCGCCTACATGCCTTGCAATAACATTTATCCCAGCGCCGCCGTGAATAAAATTAAAGACCATCTGGGGTGTAACCTCTTTTGGAAATGCAGAAACACCCTCGTCTGCAACACCATGGTCACCTGCAAAGGTGAATATGGCCTTCTTTTTTATTTTCGGCTCAAGTGTGTTCCTGATAAGACAATATCTTAATGCAAACTCCTCAAGTCTGCCGAGGCTTCCCTGCGGCTTTGTAAGATTATCCAGCCTCGCCTGAACCCTTTTAGAAAGGGAACTGTCAATCGGCTGGATTTTTGATAATGCCTCCTGTAGTAAAGACATAAATAAAACCTCCCTTTATTGATATAGTAACGAAACGGAGAAGGGGAGAATCGGTGAAAAATGTTGTAAGAATCACTGCTTCACCGTTTCCCCCTTTCTCCCCGTCTAATACTTCTACTTCACCCTCACCGGTATCCCTGATACCATTAAATATACCTCATCTGCTGCCTCTGCAATTTTTTGATTTACCATACCTGCAATATCTCTGAATCTCCTTGCCAGAGGATTATCAGGGACAATGCCAAGGCCAACCTCATTAGAGACAATAATAATATTTTTGTTAATCGCTTTTACCGCCTTGAGCAGACTGCCTGTTTCTTTTAGTATCTTCTTATCTGCCATCTTCTCCATCTGATTGTTCACCCAGAGCGTCAGGCAGTCAATCAGTATCACATCACCTTTTCTTTTCAGCCCGGCAAGTTTACCAGTAATGTTTATCGGCGCCTCAATCACCTGCCAGTCCTTGCCGCGATTCTCTTTGTGCCTCTTTATCCTCTCAGCCATCTCCTCATCAAGCGCCTCTGCAGTTGCAATATAGATATTTCTGCTGCCAATAGATTCAGCAAGCCTCAGGGCAAAACTGCTCTTACCGCTCCTCGCACCACCGAGTATAAAAATGAGTTCGGAGTTTGAAGTTCGGAGTTTTAGGTTTTTTCCTGACCCTTGACCCTTGACCCCTGACCCCTGCATTTTAATACTCAATCCCCTTCCTCGCCTTTATGCCTTTAAAGAATGGGTGTTTTATTGGCTTCATCTCTGTTACATAGTCTGCTATCTCTATTAATTCCTGCGGCGCTCCCCTGCCGGTTAATACTATCTCAAGACCCTCAGGCCTTTTTTTGACAATATCTATCAGTGTGTTAACATCAGCCAAGCCCTGAGTTGCAATATTGTTTATCTCATCAAGGATGATTAAATCATATTTGCCTGACTTTATTTTTTCAGATACTACATCAATGGCCTCTGCAGTTGCCTTTTTAAGCCCGTCTCTGGAATCTCCTTTTTTAAAAAATATGGGGTGACGCTGATCAAACCTGATGATCTCTATTTTATCTGAAAGCCCTTCTAATACCTTTAGCTCCCCTGACTCCTCCCCGCCTTTTAAAAACTGGGCGAAGAGAATCTTAAGGCCATTGCCTGCTGCCCTTACTGCAAGCCCGATTGCAGCAGTGGTCTTGCCTTTTCCTTCACCGGTGTAGATATGTATTAAGCCAATTCCTTTTTTCATAATCATTCCCAATATTGTTCTACCCCTCCAAACCTCCCCTTATAAAGGGGAGGAATGTAATACTACTCCCCTCCTTTGATGAGGGATTCCTTTTTATTTCCCCTCCTTTATAAGGAGGGGTTAAGGGGAGGTAGACTTTCCAAAACAAAAACCCCCAACCTTCTGCATAGAAGATTGGGGGTTTTAAATTACTAAATATCAGTTTTCCCCCTTCCCCTCGGAAGGTATTTTTTAGATAGGTATCCTGACTTCGGATCATCCTACTCCCTGTCCCTTCCCGGTTATATAACCAGTGGGCTTATACAGGTTTCGTCACCGTCACAGTTGCGGGGCAGTGATGGAATTGCCTCTTGGCTCACCATCTTCCCTAATAAATATTAAGTTGTTGGAGCGGGCGACGGGATTCGAACCCGCGACACCAAGCTTGGGAAGCTTGTACTCTACCAACTGAGCTACGCCCGCCTTAAAAGCTTCACTATTAACTTATAACTAATAATTTTTAACCAAAAACTATCAGCTATTTTTAGTTACAAGTTTTGGGTATTTGTTATCAGTTTTTTATAGATTATATACAGAAGTAGTTATAGCTTGTCAATCACTAAATTTTAACCCCTCGGCTTCTTCAAAGGCAGCTTAATTGTAAATGTAGAGCCCTCGCCCACCTTGCTCTTCAAATCCACCTCGCCGTCATGAAGGTCAATAATAGATTTGACTATGAAAAGGCCCAATCCTGTCCCTTCTATCCTCCCAGCCCCCTTTGCGCGTTTGTATTTATTAAAGAGCCCTGCGATGTCCTCCTCAGAGATGCCAATGCCTGTATCAGTAAAGGATATCTCAACATATTTTTTATGGGGTTTTATCCGTCCATCCATTATCTGCCCCTTTACCTTGATCTCACCGCCGTCAGGGGTATATTTAATGGCATTGCTCAGCAGATTAATAAAGACCCGGTCAAGATAGATCTCATCAGCCATTATCTCCGGGAATGATTTTTGGACATCACTCTTAATTGTAATGCCCTTCTTCTCTGCCTGCAGATTCATAAGCTTAATAATACTATTTAAGACTACATCCACCTTAACCGGCTTCATTTCCAGATTTAACTTTCCTGTCTCAATTAATGCAGAGGTAAGGCAGTTATCCACCAGTGATGATATCTTCCTTCCGCTGGAATATATGCTTCGTAGCGGTTCAATAAACTTATCATCAACAGAGCCGAATTTGCCGTCCAATATCATTGTGGAAAGGCCGAGCAGGATAGATAACGGAGACTTTATATCATGTGTAAGCATATACATGAAATCAAGCTTCATCTGATCAAGATTCTTCTTTGCAGTTACATCCCTGCTTATACCCACCGTGCCGATTATCTTGCCTGAATTATCCTTAAGCTGCGAGAGGGTAAGGCTTATATAAAGCACCCTGCCATTTTTTGTCTTAAACGTTGTCTCATAATTATTTACCCTCCCATTTTTATTTACAATCTCCATTATATTCTTCCGCTCACTCTTATTAAGATAAAACTCCCCAGCAGGTTTTCCGATTACCTCTTCCTTACTGTATTCCAGTATCTCTTCTGCTGCCTTGTTGAATTCAACAATATTTCCATTTAAATCAGTGGTAATAACAATATCCGCAGAATGTTCCAGTATATTCTTAAGATAATTCTTTGTCTCCTCTAATTCTCCCCTCTGAAACTCAAGC
>CAKKST010000029.1 GCA_919903585.1 Nitrospiria bacterium
GCCCGCAGAAGAACCTTTCTTTCACTCCTGATATAGGAATATATGAGAGATTTCTTACTATAATTGTTGCTATTGGATATTATATCAGGCTCCTCTTTGTCCCGCTTAATCTTACAGTTGATTATGTCTTTCCAAGGATTACATATATAAATTTGCCTGTACTGATTTACGGAGGAACACTCCTTATCACAATTATTGCGGCTGCCCTTGTGTATAAGAGGTCAAAAAGGCTCTCTTTTTCTACCCTCATTTTTTTTATAACACTCCTCCCTGTCTCCAACATCATACCAATAGGTGAGCTTATTGCAGAGAGGTTTATGTATATACCATTGTTCAGCTTTTCCCTCCTCCTTGGGGCAGGCACAGACTATCTTTTCAATAGATTTTCATCAAGTAAACTATTAAAGGGAGTAGCAGCATTATTTTTTACCCTTTTACTTGCCTTCTATTCCCTTTTAACAATAAGCCGGAATTATGATTGGCAAGATGCCTTCACACTATGGAAGGCTACGATATACACAACCCCCTTAAGCTCTGTTGCACATAATAACCTTGGTTTGGAATACAATAAAAGGGGTGAATATATTTATGCCATTGTTGAATATAAGAAGGCCATAGAGGCCTCTCCTTCCTATTCTCATGCACTGTCAAATCTTGGTGATATCTATTTGAAGATAGGACTGATTGACGAAGCAATAGATTTATACAAGAAGGCAATAGAAGCTGAACCTGACTATACTATAGCTCATAATAACATTGGCTTTGCCTATCATGAAAAGGGATTATATGAAAAGGCATTGGCAGAATATAAAAAGGCCATTGAACTGAATCCAAGAGACCCGCTATTTTACAACAATCTTGGAATTCTTTATGCCTCAATGAAGAGATATAATGATGCCGTAACTGAATATAAAAAAGCGCTGTCTATTGAACCTAAAGACGTAAATGCCTATAACAACTTAGGGGTTGTTTATGCAAAGGAGGGTAGATTTAATGAAGCAGAGGCAGAGGTTAGAAAGGCATTGGCTATTGACCCTGAAAATACCCTTGCAAAGAGAACCCTTCAGGCGATATTGAACAGAGGAAGGATTGTTGTTGAGGATCAGGGTCTTTCTGATAGAAAAAATGTACAGGTGGCAGCTTATAATGAACTTGGCAACAAATATAAGGCAAAAGATATGTATGATGACGCCATTGCCTCATACAAAAAGGCATTAGAGATTAACCCGAAGGATGCTGGAAGCCTTTATAACCTTGGCCTTGTCTATGTTAAGAAGGGGATGTATAGAGAGGCTTCTGAGGCAACGGAGGGGGCCATTTCATTAGACCCAAAACTTACAGATGCCCATAGAAATCTGGGACTTATCTATTATTTGTATCTAAAAGACAATAAAAAGGCCATTTATCACTTTAAAAAGCTCCTCCAGATTGCCCCAAACCAGCCTGATGCAGAGAGTATAAAGAAAATTATGAAGGAGTTAGAAGGCAGGTAGGGGCACGGCTTGCTGTGCCCTTTTTTGTTAATACCATCGTCTTTCCTTGACAATAATGGATATTTTGATAAACTTTAACTAATTGAGATATAAGGGGTT
>CAKKST010000030.1 GCA_919903585.1 Nitrospiria bacterium
GTCATCATAATAGGGCTTGATCCAAGGAGATTCGAAATGATCATGGCTTAGATTATCGAGGTATAACCGTTCGGGAAAAATCACAAAAAGCATATAGAGAATAGAATCGCTTCCCGAATTTTTTCCAAAAAAAAAGGGATTCTCGTTACCCGATAGATCTTTTTTTCCTTTCTGTTTAATTCAGGCGACTCCCTTTCATAAGTGATCGGCCTGCCGCTATTCATCACATCAAGAAGCTCTTTTTTCATTACTGTGCAGGCATCGCCCTCTATTATTTCTGTGATATTTTTCCCTAATACCTCCTCCTCACTTTTCCCGAATTCGCCGATTGTCCTTGTCCTGTTCCAGAGGATTATATTCAGGTCCCTGTCCACAACATACAGGCTTACAGGGAGCGTATCAATTATCTTTCTTGTAAATTCCTTTTGTGATAAGGCAGCATCAACTAATCCCTTGCATTCATTCTTAATTCCAGCAAATGTTTCCCTCAGCATGCCTGCCATAGCATTAAAGGCGGCTGCGAATTCCTTTATTTCCTCAGGCCCATCAATCTCTATCTTTGCAGAGAAATCGCCTGCAGACAGCCTTTCAAAGGCTGATTTAAAAACACCAAATGAGTCCATAACCTTATTCTTATAAATTAATTGTGAAACGAGGCTGATACCGTGAACCTTGCCTGCCCCCGCCTGCCGTCGGGCAAGGGACAGGCGGCAGACAAAGTTCCCCTATTTGCTTTACCCCCATCTCCATGGGGTGAATTGATAATGATAAATATTAATAAATACTAATACTAAAAGAACTACAATAATATCCTTATTATCTTAGAATAGCAAAGATATTTTATTTGTCAATGGTAAAAATGGATAGAAATTGTCTGTTTTGAAGTATTGGGCATTTTGCCTGATAAATGCAGGGGAGAACGGCCGGTCGCCCCTACTGTAATTTCTTTTTCAATTCATGCAGTTTGTTCAATGCTTCAAGGGGAGTCATGTTAAGGATGTCTGCACCGAGCAGTTCTGCTATAACAGGCCCGGCCTGTGTTGTGAAGAGGTCAATCTGCCTTACTCTACCCCCCTTGTCTCCCCCCTTAGTAAAGGGGGGTAGAGTAATATCTGAATGTGCAATCTTAGGCTCTCCTACTTCATTTAGCTCGCCGCTTTCAAGGTTGGAGAGTATCTCCTTTGCCCGTTCAATTACATCTATTGGCAGACCGGCGAGCCTTGCCACCTGAATCCCGTAGCTCCTGTCTGCGCTGCCTTCAAGTATCTTTCTTAAAAATATTATCTCATCATTCCATTCCCTTACAGCGATGCTGTAATTCTTCACGCCTTTCAGCGTCAAAGCAAGCTCTGTTAGTTCATGATAATGTGTTGCAAAGAGTGTCTTTGCCCTGAGCCTGTTATGGATATATTCTGCCACTGCCCATGCAATGCTAATGCCGTCAAAGGTGCTTGTCCCCCTGCCAATCTCATCAAGGATAATCAGCGACCTTGCTGTTGCATTGTTCAGGATATTTGCCGCCTCATTCATCTCTACCATAAAGGTGCTCTGCCCCTCTGTCAGAAAATCTGATGCCCCGATCCTTGTAAATATGCGGTCTGTAATCCCTATTGCCGCCTCTTTTGCAGGGACAAAACTGCCGATCTGCGCCATCAATACTATCAGTGCAGCCTGCCTCATATATGTAGACTTGCCTGCCATATTAGGGCCTGTGATTATAAGCAGGCTGTTCTCTTCATTATCAAGAAGGGTGTCATTCGGGACAAATCTCTCTCCTGTATTGCCCCTTTCAATCACCGGATGTCTTCCGTCAATGATACTTATTACATCATCATTGTTTATCTGAGGCTTTGTATAATTGCAATCCGCTGCAGCCTCTGCAAGACATGAAAGGACATCAAGCCCTGCTACTGCATGGGCTGTTTTCTGAATCCTCTTTATCTCTTTTTTAATTGCCTCCCTTATCTCATTAAACAGCTCAAGCTCAAGCCTGCATATCTTATCCTCAGCGCCGAGCACCTTTTCTTCATACTCCTTTAGCTCTGGCGTGATAAATCTCTCTGCATTTGTCAGCGTCTGCTTTCTTATATAATCTTCCGGGGCAAGATGCTGATTCGCCTTTGTTATCTCTATATAGTAGCCAAAGACCTGATTATATCTTACCTTTAGCGACTCTATCCCTGTGCGCCCCTTCTCCCTTTTTTCTATATTCAGGATAAAACCCTTCCCCTCCCTGCTGATTGACCTGAGTTCATCAAGCTGTTTATTATACCCATCCTTTATAATCCCGCCTTCTGTAATGGTATGGGGCGGGCTGTCTATAATTGCCTTTTCTATCATATCAGATATATCTGAGAGTGTATCCAGTTCCAAAGATATCCCGCTTATCATTTTATTATCTTTAATCCCTGATATTGTCTCTTTTAGCTCAGGTATCCGGATGATGGAATCCTTAAGCCCTATCAAATCCCTCGCATTTGCTGTGCCGAGGCTGATCCTTCCTGTTATTCTTTCTATGTCGCTTATCTCTTTTAAGAGCGATCTTATTTTATTTCGCAGGGTGATATCTTCCTTTAATACCTCTACTGCATCAAGCCTCTTTTGAATCTCCACAGCGGAGAGCAGAGGCTGTATTAGCCACTGCTTCAGCATCCTTGCGCCCATTGGCGTCTCTGTCTTATCAATTACTGATAAAAGCGAGCCCTTTCTTTCTCCATCCCTGATATTTTCAAGCAGTTCAAGGTTTCTGATTGTTGCATTATCCATCAGCATATATTCTGCAGGGCTATATACCTTCATGGATGTGATATTTGACAGGTCTGCCTTCTGTGTCTCCGTGATGTAAGATATAAGGGCGCCTGCTGCATTGACCATCGCATCATCCCTTTTGCATCCAAATCCCTCCAGCGACTGAGTTTTGAAGTGTTCAACGAGGGTCTTATACGCCCTGTCTGTAGAGAATTGCCACTGGTCATAGGGGTTAATAAGCACGGTATTATCATCAGTTATTTTCAGCAGATCACAGTATTTTCCACCATCATCAGGGATCAGTATCTCCTTTGGCCTGAAAGTCATGAGCCTGTCTTTGAGTCCGCTGACCTCAGTATCACCTGATAATCCTGATACAAGAAAATCGCCTGTAGAGATGTCAAGGAGGGCAAGGCCTATCCTGTGAAATTGCCCACCCCCCTTCAATTCCCCCCTTGCTAAGGGGGGAGAAAGAGGGGTTGGATATACAGCAGCGATAAAATTATTTTCCCTTGAATCAAGCAGTAATGGGTCAATGGTTGTGCCGGGTGTAATAATCCGCACCACATCACGTTTTACAAGACCCCTCACCCTAACCCTCTCCCCAG
>CAKKST010000031.1 GCA_919903585.1 Nitrospiria bacterium
CCTCAATTCGCGGGTCATAATTAATATAGCACCATGCTGGTTTGGTCACTGCACCAAGGCCAAGTCCACCTGTTGCCTTCTGGAAGGAATGGATATAGCCCCTTTGCCCTGTTCTAAAGCCGTAGCTATCATATACAACTGCTGCTACTGCAAAAATAACAAGGCATATAACTAAGATTATATAAATAACATCTTTTTTCAAGAATAGACCCTCTATTTACATGCCATGAACTTTATCTTTATCATGGCCGTGCTTCTTCATCTTCTTTCCTGCAAGGCTCTTTACTGCCTCTTCATAATTTAGCACATTTCCGCCATGTTCCTTCTGAAATACCTCTGCTGCCTCCTTTGTTGAAAAGGCAACCATTGAATTTGGCATAAGCCCTTTTTCCAGCTTATCCTTTTTTGTTGTAATGTCCGCACCCTTTACATAGTATGCCGAATCCGCATTTATCAGCTCCTTTGTATTATAGTCTGTAACCTTTGCTGACTTAACATTATCAGAAAGGTTGCCCCTCAGAAGCATGCCGCAATCAGGGCTGTCTGTAGTCCTTGTGCTTCCATCCTTTAATTCTATCACAAAATTCCCCTTTCCGCCCTTAATAATGCCCATGCCGCATATCTCGCAATTCATATCTGCCTTATGGCCCTGTTCCGTGGCATTAACTAAAGAAATACTTAAAAAAATTAAAACAAAAAATGAAAATATTGCAATTATAAGTCTCATTTTAAACCTCCTAATTATAAATATAATATAAAAGTGAAACACAGGGTCAAGGGTTCCATGATTCCTGTAGGGGCGGCCCAGTGTGGCCGCACTTCTGAGGGCAACCATTATCCTACGCTATTCTGTAGCTGCGGAGCAGCGAAAGATAGCAAGAGGGTTGCCCCTACAAACCCTTGAATCTTATTTCTGGGGAAAAATAGAAAAATATATCAGGACAAGATTATAGGCGGTCTTTCTATGGATAGGTTGTTTATCTGTGTTGGGAATATCAGACTGAACCATCATTCATCCCTGCATTAACATAGGCATAAACTACAGGAACAGACATATTCAGAGTAAATACTATTGCTACTAAAAGGGATAGCAAAACCTTTTCTATTTTTTTCATCCTCACCTCTAATACTTGAAAATATTATATAATCAGCGAGGACTTACTGTCAAGATAAAAACCCTCTCCCTGTTCTTTCCTTTTTAGCTGGCATTCCCTTTGTCCACTATCTCCTTCAGCTCTTTCCCTGCCTTGAAGAATGGGACCCTCTTTGCCGGCACACTGACTGACACCCCTGTCTTCGGGTTTCTGCCGTCCCTCTGCCTTCTCTGTCTTATCCTGAAGCTCCCGAATCCCCTTATCTCTATTTTGTTGCCCTTTGCGAGAGACTCCTTGATGCTGTCAAATATGCTGTTGACAATAACCTCTGTTTGTTTTTTTGTTAACCCCTGAATCTTTTCTGAAACCTTCTCTATTAATTCTGCCTTTGTCATATATTACCTCCCCAGGCTAAAAATTAATAATTTAAAGTATATATCTATACTCTAAGCTTATATTACCCTTTCCTAACCTCTCGCCAATACCTCCAAAAAACTCCTCTTTAAGTAAATCCAAGAATGGGAATCCACTCTCCCTCTCAACTATAACAGGCTCCCCTTTTATACCAGCAAGCCTTGCTGTTATGTTAATAGCATCCTGAAGCGTACCCAGTTCATCAACCAGGCCAAGCTCCTTGGCCTGTCTGCCGGTATATATCCTTCCATCAGCCAGCCCCTTCACTGTCTCGGGCTTCATCTTTCTCCCCTCTACCACCGCGCTGACAAACTGGTCATATACATCGTCTATTATGCCCTGAAGCAGTTCCTTCTCCTCCTTTGTAAGCCCCCTGAATGGCGAGCCGATATCTTTATGTTTGCCGCTCTTTATTATCACCCCCTCTACACCTATCTTCTTAAACAGCCCTTCTAAATTTGCGAATTCCATTATTACGCCGATGCTCCCTGTTAGTGTGCCTGGATTTGCCACAATCAAATCAGATGCACAGGCGACATAGTAACCGCCGGAGGCTGCAACAGTACCCATGGAGGTTACAATCTTTTTACCTTTTTTCTCTTTTATCCATCTAAGCTCTTCATAAATCTCCTGCGATGCCACAACACCGCCGCCGGGGCTGTCTACCCTGAGGAGGATAGCCTTTACAGAGGGATTGTCTGCATATCTTCTTATCTCTTTTACTGTCTTTTTTGAATCAACTATAACACCCTTTATATTTATAATTGCAATCTTTTCGCCGCCAATGCCGACCTTCTTGCCCATAATCATCGTAATCCCAAAGGAGGAAATGAATACAATTACGATAAGGGATGCTAATATTATAAGGCCTATGACTAATGGTCTCTTTTTCACCTTCAATCCCTCCTTTTATTCATCTTCTTTCTTATTATTGACCTTCCTTGCCACAGCGCCCAGACTGAGATCAATATCATCCTGCGTCTTTAAATAGTCTGCAACATCTGCCTTCTCCATGTCTTTTTTATATGTCTTTATGCTCAGGCCAATCTTCCTGTCTTTTTTATCCACCTTTATAACCTTGGCTGCAACCTCAGAACCGACTGTGAAGGCTGTTTCAATCTTTGCCGGAGGCTCTACTCCTGCCTCAGAGGAATGGATAAGCCCTTCGTCTCCGTGGTGATCCCGTGCCTCAGCGAGGAAGAGCGGATCGGGGCGTGCCTCGACTCCGTGTTCGGCCAGGACTATCCTCGCGAGTCCGCCGGAGGCGGAT
>CAKKST010000032.1 GCA_919903585.1 Nitrospiria bacterium
TTTCACCATTTGCACGGGTAAAATCAGCCTCGCCCCATGTAGCAACAGGAAGGACAATATCAGCATACTTTGCCCCCATTGGGTCGCGCAGATAGATATCCTGATTAACAACAACCATACCGCCGCTGTCTACCCTCTTTTTAAGGGTATCAATAATATCCTCTTTAAGAAGGCTCATCACCTGATTGGGATTCTGCCTTGTTAAACGATTAAAGGTATCCATATTATACTGTGAAGCATTCATGGCAGATACCCATGTGGTGCCAACAACCCATGCAAATTTTACATGGCCAGATTCAAGCCACCTGTCCACATCCATCGTCAGCCTTCTTCTGCCGCCAAATTTATCAGCAGACTTATTGCCAGGGTAGTTTCCGCCGCCAAGGCCTCCCCTCTGATGGCCGCCTAATCTACCCATCATCCTTCCTGGCCTGTTGCCGCAGCCTGTAAGTAAGGCCAGAGAACCAAGAGAAGCTGTATTGAGATAGTTGTTTGACCAGTAGTTCCCCTTTTCATAGGCAAAGGAGACCTTCTTTTTGCCGTCGGCATTAGAGAGCATCTCTGCTGCCTTCTTTATCTTTTCCACGGACACACCGCTTATCTTTGAGGCTTCATTTATTTCAAATTCTTTTTGTTCCAGTACCCATTTCTTGAAGTCCTCAAAACCTTTTGCCCCAAGCTTTCCCCATGTTGTTATCCACTGCCAGTGGGTATTCCTTGTGCCCCTTCCAAATCCGGATTCTGTTTCCCACTGCTCTCCTACAAAATTGGATGTCCATTTTTTTATAAACTCCATATCCTGCCCGTTCTTCTCAAGTATAATTCTGGCTATGGCATTATAAAGCACAGAATCTGTGCCCGGATATACATCAAGAAACAAGCCTCCCTTTGCCTCTGCGTATGCAGCGCCAGCGGTCTTCCTCGGCATAACCATAATAACCTTCATGCCATTTGCTATGCCGGGCATTATCCACTCGTTCCAGAGGATAGTCTTTGTTTCAAATGGGTCTGAACCTGAGATAAACAGCACATCTGCATTTTTCCTGTCCCAGTAGCTGGGACCAAAGGTCTGGAATCCTGCAAAGGCAATGCCAGCAGATTCCTCGCCGATATTTGGAGCGTCATGCCATGCAAAGGCAGGGGTATTGATATCCTTTAATGCAAAACGGGTAATGGCGTATTGATTCTCCATATACTGATAGCTATTGGTCTTGCATGCCCAGGCGTTTTCGCTGTGGTTCTTTATTACATATTTTGAGACCTCTGCCGCAATATCCAAGGCAAAATCCCAAGTGACAGGCATTAATGTATCAAATACCCTGACCATTGGCCTCTGAAGCCTGTCCCTTGTAGGCTTGTTTGGATTATAAACCTTCTGTGAAATACAACCGCCTCTTATACTGTGGTCACCTCCAAGATTAACAGCCTCCACATTCGCATCAGCTATTACAACAACATGATGAGGCTTTCCATTAGCCATTACTATATTGTGCTGGTTAGGGCCTACCCACTTTCCTGCCATAGGTCCTATCGGATAATTTGCTTTAAGGGCATTTTCATTTGCCTTTGCCCCTCCCTCTGTTCCAACTGGCCATCTGTAGACCTTATATCCACAGGCCACAATGCAGTAGTCGCAGCATGTAGTAAATACCTCTGCATTTGCCGGAGGAAGAGGAACTCTATCTTCAGGTATATAATATGGTGTTGACATTTAATTTACACCTCCCTATTTAAAATTGGGTCAAAGGGTCAAGTAGCAAGGGTCAAGAAAGAAAATTATCTTTGCTCCTCTGACCCTTGACCCATGCCCCTTGCCCCTTGCCCCTTATTTTATATATTGCTATTCCTTCCATAAACCAACCCTATAACCGCTGTGGCATAAATATCGTCACCCACAAGTTCAAGCTGTACCTGCGGCAGGCTCTCTGTTGCATGGCCGCTTATAATCATTCCGTGCTTCGTAAGGTCAAAGGTGCTCTGATGGAATGGACACTGACCTAATATCTTGTGCTCTGCCTTGTATGCGCTTCCCAGAGGCCCTCCCATGTGTGTGCATACAGGATTAAAGGCAACTACATCTTTATTCGGCCCGATGCCGCCGCCTGCTGGGACGCCTAATTTTACAAGCATGTTTGCAATATCCTTTGTTGGATAGTTAAAGGTTATGGGCGTGTCTTTTTTCAAAGCGCTGAGTTTTCCTATCTTCTGCCTCGGATATTTAGATAGAACCGCCTCTGCCTCTTTTGTCCCAAAACCGGGTATGCCTGTGAGGAGGATTGTTGCTGTTGTAATTCCGCTTGCAAGCAAAAACTGGCGTCTTGTTGTCAGACAGTTAATTAAACAACCTTTCTCTTTTTCCATGTTATCTTTCATTAATCTTTCACCTCCATTCACCCTCCCCTTTATCCCCTCCCATCAAGGGAGGGGAAATTTCCCTCTCCCCTTGTGGGAGAGGGTTAGGGTGAGGGGTTATTTTCTCGGCTGCCAGTCTGCCATTGGCGCATAATCCGGCACCTTTGGGACAGGCATTCTTATCTCTTCCCCGCTTAGTGTAAGAAGGAATTCCTTTACTGCATCCTTCTCATCCTTAGTAAGATTCAGTGGCTTCATTATCTTAGTCTTATTTCCCCATCTGTCTTCACCGCCGCCCTTATCATAAAAGTCTATTACCTCTTCAAGTGTGAACATCGTCCCATTATGCATATAAGGCGCTGTATATTTGGTATATCTGAGTGTGGCTGTCCTGAATTTGCCCCTGTCCTCAAGCCTCTTTTGCTTAAAGTATATACCGGGGTCAGACTTGTAATTCCTGTATACCTCCTCTGCAGAACCCTTGGCATAAAGCTGATACCTGAAGGTCACCTGTTGTATGCCATTTTCAAAGAACTCAGGCGGGTCAGGCACGCCGAGGTCATAAAACTTCTCATCCGACAGCATAGGCCCATTATGGCATTCAGCGCAATTTGCCTTGCCTTTAAACAGCTCCAAACCTTTAACTGCCTTTGCTGAGATAGCATTCTTATCCCCTTTCATATACTTATCAAAGGACGTATCAGGCTGGGAAAGATACCTCTCATACGCAGCTATGGCTCCATAGGCATCCTCTATAAGAGGCCACTCTGAGCCATAGACCTCTTTAAACCTCTTTACATATTCAGGCGAGAATCTTAAACGTGACTCCATCATGTCCTTTGAGCCGTTGCCGGCAACAGCGCCCTCTGCCGCACCTGGCGCCTGAGCCTCAAGGCTTGTTGTGCCGCCCTCCCAGAATAT
>CAKKST010000033.1 GCA_919903585.1 Nitrospiria bacterium
ACAGCTCAAGAACGGGTAAGCCATTTGTTGCGATAAACTGTGCTGCGATACCCGAGACTCTTATGGAGAGCGAGATCTTTGGCCATGAGAAGGGCGCCTTTACAGATGCCTCCGCAAGGAAGACAGGGCAGTTTGAGCTTGCAAATGAGGGGACGCTCTTTCTGGATGAGATCGGCGACCTCCCCCTTTTAACACAGGCAAAGATTTTGAGGGTGCTTCAGGAAAAGGAATTCCTGAGGGTCGGCGGCACAAAGACAATAAAGGTTGATGTGCGGCTGGTAGCGGCAACAAACAAGGACCTCGTGAAGGCAACAAAGGAGGGCAGATTCAGAGAGGACCTCTTTTACAGGATAAATGTTATTCCCATATTCCTTCCGCCATTAAGGGAGAGGAAGGAGGATATCCCGTCTCTGATTGAACACTTCATAAATAAAAAGTCCTTTGACAATAATAAGACAAAAAAAAACTTCTCCCATGAGGCTATGGATGCAATGTTAAATTACAACTGGCCGGGAAATATCAGGGAACTGGAAAATGTTATTGAGAGGATTATCACCCTCACCCCTGATGATGTAATAAAAATGGAACACCTTCCCCAGAACATAACAAAGGATGTAAAGACAACGATTATGAAAGAGGAGATACTATCAGGAAAACTCACCTTGCCAGAGGCAATAGAAAATTTTGAAAAAGAGCTCATCCTCACTGCCCTTGCAAAGACCAATTATGTCCAAACACAGGCAGCAAATATCCTTGGGATAAGCAGGAGGATATTAAAATATAAGATGGATGGCCTTAAAATTACCACGAGTGTTGAGGATACATAAAACAGGTGCTCCCTTTTTTTGCGATATGAGCAAAAATGCACATCAAATCACAAGTTCCTTTCTGTTGTTATATCAATTAGTTACAATATTCACCCCTTAATTGTAGGCCAAAATAGTACATATTTGACATATTTTAAAACCCTTCTTCTCCCTCTCGCATAAAAATTATCATCAAAATTCGCTTTATTTTTCAAAAGGTTGTCAAAAATCACCCTCTCATTACTGATAATTGGCATATAATTTGCTATATAACCATATGATGGAAACAATGGATAAACAGGGGAATATCTTGGTAGTAGACGATGAATTCGGGCCGAGAGAGTCCCTCAGGATGGTCTTAAAGCCCCTCTACAATGTTTATATAGCAGAGAATGGGCAGAAGGCCATTGAGACCATACAGTCTACAAGTATTGATCTCGTTACCCTTGATTTAAGAATGCAGGGGCTTCAGGGGACAGATGTATTAAGAGAGATAAAGAGGATCAATTCTGATATTGAGGTAATCATTGTTACAGGATATGGCAGCCTAAATAGCGCCATAGACGGCATACGATTTGGGGCATTTGATTATATACAGAAGCCGTTTAATGTTGCAGAGATATTATCCACTATCAACAAGTCAATTGAGCGAAAAAAGCTCTACACCCAGTTAAAGGATTTTTTGAAAGAGGTGGGAAGGGTAGTTGGCGTTGAGGCAGAACTCTCTGAGATTAAGGATAAGGTTGCAGCCAACGGTAGCTTTGCAGAGGCTATAAAAAAGATATTTACTTCAATAGCAGAAAAGAATATGTTTCAGGATAATACGATAAACTTTCTGGAATTTTCAAGGGTAATAGCGAATACATTTGAAAGCAAGGATCCTTACAGCTATGATCATTCTGGCAGGGTGAATTATTATGCAAATCTACTCGCCCAAAAGCTGTCCCTCTCCCAGAAGGAGATGGAGGAGCTCCAGATTGCAACCTTACTCCATGATATAGGCAAGATCGGCATAGCCAATACATTTATATTTAAGGAAGGCAGCTTAACAGAGATAGAACTCGCAATAACAAGAAAACACCCTGAGGTTGGCGCAGCGATTGTAGAGCCATTACGCCTTTCCCCATTGATTTTATCTGTTATAAGACACCACCATGAGTGGTATGACGGGAGCGGTTATCCTGACGGCCTTGTGGGAGAAGAGATACCATATTGTGCGCGTATAGTTGCTATTGCGGATGCGTATGATGCAATGTCCTCAGACAGGCCGTATAGAAAGGCGCTGGCGCTAAAGGAAATTAAAAAAGAATTCACAATAAATGCAGGCATACAGTTTGATCCTGAAATGGCAAAGGCATACTTAGATGTCTTAGACAGCAGCAGTAATATTATTCTAAATAAATCGGTTTTGAATTAGGTTTTTCATCTCCTCACCAAAGGGGCCCTGATGACGAATCCCCCTTAATCTCCCTCAGGGCCCCACCCCTATTAAAAGCTCAGTCAGTCACTCTACATAGGCATCCAATTTGTATGTCATTCCTGCATGTATTTAGCAGGAATCCAGTTTTTTGTTGATTCCCGCTCAGAAACTCAGCGGGAGTGACAAAAATAGTAATAAAGGTAGATGCATGGCTATAAAAGACAAAAGCCCATCCCCAGTCTTTTTAAACTGTAAATGGGCTTTTGTAAAATTTACTTCCTTACCTTTATAAGCCAAGCATCTTTTTAATATTATCGCAGGCCTCTTCCACATTAACAATGCCGCCGCCTGTCCTGCCGTAAAAACCAACCTCTGCCTTGCCATTAACAGCAAGCCTGACATCCTCCACCATCTGGCCAAGGCTCATCTCAATAACAAGAAACCTCTTAATCCTGTCTGCTGTATCTGATATTATTTTTTCAGGAAATGGGAAGAGTGTAATCGGCCTGATCATGCCGGCCTTAATCCCTTCCTTTCGCAACTGATTCATTGCGCCCTTACCCACCCTCGCAGATGTGCCATAGGCTACAATAACAATCTCTGCATCATCTATAAGATGGCTCTCATACATTATCTCGTTCTCTTTCATTAAATCGTATTTCTTTTTTAACTCCAGATTCCGCTGCTCAAGCTCGCCTTCTTTTTTCAGATACAATGACCTGATAAGATTCGGCTCCCTGCCCTTTGCGCCAGTAAGCGCCCAAGTCTTAGGGGGAAGATCTATCTTTTTTATTTCTTTAAATTCTACAGGCTCCATCATCTGGCCAAGCACACCGTCAGCAAGTATCATAACAGGATTCCTGTATTTATCAGCCATATCAAATGCCCTGATGGTCAGATCAATCATCTCCTGAACAGATGCAGGCGCATATACAAGCATCCTGTAATCACCATGCCCCCCTCCCTTCACTGCCTGAAAATAGTCTGCCTGAGACGCAGATATATTCCCAAGTCCGGGGCCGCCCCTCTGGATATTTACAATCACTGCCGGAAGCTCTGCGCCTGCAAGGTATGATATCCCCTCCTGCTTCAGGCTTATACCCGGGCTTGAGGATGATGTCATTGCCCTTGCGCCCATTGCTGATGCGCCAAAGACCATGTTAATGGCAGCAATTTCACTCTCTGCCTGCAGGAATACACCGCCCACCTCAGGCATCCGCCTTGACATATATTCTGGTATCTCATTCTGCGGTGTGATTGGATAGCCAAAGTAGCACCTGCATCCTGCCCTGACAGCAGCCTCTGCCAATGCCTCGTTGCCTTTCATTAAGAGCTTTTTATTACCTTTTCCTAACTCATTACTCATTACTCATCACCCATCACTTTTCAACCTCTTTATACACCTCTATTGCCACATCAGGACACATCTCTGCGCACATGGCACAGCCTGTGCACTTATCAGCATCAATAAGCCTTGCTGGATGGTAGCCCTGATTGTTAAATTCCTCATCTAGTTCTATTATTTTTTTTGGGCAGGCAAAGATGCAAAGCTCGCACCCCTTGCACCACTCTTTTTTTACAACTATATAACTCAATAGTATCTCCTCTAAGCCGTTACACTATTTTTGCGACCTGTTTCCTTTTCACGATGAATTGGACTGGCTTCTCCATCATTTTTTGTTTTGCACTTCCTTAGCATCTCCTCTGCATGCCTTAGTGTTGTCTCTGTTATCTCTTTTCCGCCGAGCATCCTCGCTATCTCTTTAACACGATCACCCTCATTAAGCCTTGCTGCCTTTGTCAGTGTCCTGTCAGCCTTTATTGCCTTCTCAACAAAATAGTGGCTCTCTGCATAGCCTGCAATCTGCGGTAAGTGGGTAATGCAGAATACCTGATGCCCCTTTGCTATCTCCTTTAATCTTTCGCCAACCACCTCTGCCACACCGCCGCCAATGCCAGCATCAACCTCATCAAACACGAGTGTCGGGACATCGTCGGCCTCTGCGAGTATGGCCTTTAATGCAAGCATTATTCTTGATAGCTCCCCGCCTGATGCAATCTTTGTTAGAGGCTTTGGCTCTTCACCGACATTCGGCGCAATTAAAAACTCTACCCTGTCTATGCCTTTTGCTGTAAGGGCAAAGCCGTCAGTGGTATCACTGCCTGCCTCCTTCCACATTTTGACAGCAAATCGGGTTTTCTTCATATTCAGTTCAGACAGCTCTGCCTCAACCTTATTTTCAATATCCCTCGCGGCCTTCTCCCTCTTTTTTGAAAGCTCCATGGAGAGATGCGACACATCTTTTTTCACCTTCTCAATCTCTGCCCTTAAACCATCCATCTCCTCTTCAAGACCTTCTATTGTCTGGAGCTCTCCCTTTGCCTTTTCAAAAAATAAAAGTATTTCCTCTATCGTTGCGCCATACTTCTTCTTCAGGCGGTTTATCAGGTCAAGCCTGTCCTCTATCTTTGCAAGCCTCTCGGGATCAAACTCTATCCTCTGGGTATAGTCCCTCAGGGATTTTGCAACCTCATTAAGCTGATTGATCGCTGACTGGCAGAGCCTTACCGGCTCATCCATCCTGCTGTCTATCTTATTTATATCACTGAGTGAGGCTAATATTTTTGCCAGCTCGCTCAAAACAGGGCTGTCACCCTCATAGAGCCTTGCATAGGCATTATTAGAAAGAGTGGAAAGCCTCTCAACATTTGATGCAACAGCCTTCTCTGCTGAAAGCCCCTCATCCTCCTTGGGCTTGAGAGATGCCTCTTCTATTTCCCTTGTCTGATACCTTAAAAATTCCTCCTGCCTTGCCCTGTCCCTTTCTTTATTTTCTAATCCTGATAACCCGGCTTCCAGCGCCTTTAGCTTACTATAGCAAGCCTCCACATCCTTTCTCAGATTTAGAATACCACCGCCATCTACAGTATTGCCAAAGGCATCAAGCATATCAATATGTTTATCTGTCTTCAAAAGCGATTGATGCTCATGCTGGCCATGGATATCAATCAGCTCATCACCTATTGTTGTTAGTGTAGATAAATTGGTAAGGCTGTTATTTATGTATATGCGGTTCTTGCCTGTTCGGGAGACAATCCTTTTAATAATCAGGTTGTCGCCCTTTGCTATCCCAATCCCAAGGCTGTCTATTAAGTCCAGTAATTTTTTGTTATCCCCTATATCAAAGGCCGCCTCAACAACTGCCTCGTCTACGCCTGTTCTTATTAATTCTGACGAGGCCCTTCCCCCAAGGACAAGCTCCAGTGCGTCTATAATAATTGATTTCCCTGCGCCTGTCTCGCCTGTTAAGACATTAAACCCGTCAGTGAAACCTATCTCAAGCTTGTCTATAATGGCAAGGTTCTGTATCCTGAGCTCGGTAAGCATAATGTACCCTCATCATTAACCCTTTGCCTCTAAACCTTCAATATATCTCTCTGCTGCAAAGGCGGCAGTTGCCCCGTCCCCAACTGCTGTTGAAACCTGTTTCAACAATTTTGCCCTTATATCGCCTGCTGCAAAGATGCCCTTAATGGATGTAGCCATATTATCATCTGTTAATATGTAGCCTTTATCATTCAGCTTGGTATTTACCGGAAGGAAATCTGTATTCGGCCTTGTCCCGACATATATAAAAACGCCGTCAATATCAAGCTCCTTTTTTTCGCCAGTCCTCACATTCTCAACCGCGATTTTCTTTACAGCAAAATCCTCTCCCTCTATCTTTTCAATCACAGAATCCCATATCACCTTTATCTTTGGGTTTGCAAAGACCCTCTCCTGAATGACCTTTACCGCGCGGAACTCATTCCTTCTGTGAATGATGTATACCTCGCTTGCAAACCTTGTCAAAAACAGCGCCTCCTCAAGCGCTGAATCACCGCCGCCAATAACAGCTATCTTTAGATTTTTGAAAAAGGCGCCGTCACAGGTGGCGCAATATGAAACACCCCTCCCCCTGTATTTGTCCTCGCCTTCTACCTCAAGCTTTGCAGGCTCTGCACCAGCAGCAACAATAATGGCCTTGCAGGAAATTTTTTTGCCGTCCTCTAAGGCTACGACCTTAGAATCACCGCTATCCTCCACCTTTGCCGCATTGCCGGAGATAATCTCAAGCCCGAACCGCCTTGCCTGAGCATCCATCCTCTTAATAAGCTCCGGCCCTGCAATGCCTTCTTCAAAGCCGGGATAATTCTCTATCCTTTCTGTTGTAACCACCTGGCCGCCAACAAGCCCCTTCTCAATCAAAAGGGTCTTGAGCCTTGCACGGGAGGCATAAAGCCCTGCAGTAAGTCCTGCAGGGCCTCCACCAATTATAATAATGTCGTATTCACTTTTCATGAGTCTATCTTACTCTTATAGGAGGGAATCTACTTTTGTCTTAAGCTGGCTTTTGGAGGCAGCGCCAACAACCTGATCAACGATCTTTCCGCCCTTAAAAAACATCAGGGTTGGTATACCCATAATCCGGTATTTACCTGCTATCTCAGGATTTTCGTCTGTATTTAACTTCATCACCTTCATCTTCCCCTGATATTCCGCTGCAAGCTCTTCTATAACAGGCGCAACCACCTGGCACGGCCCGCACCATGAAGCCCAAAAATCTACCAGAACCAATTTATCTGCCTGCAATACCTCCTTATCCCAACTACTGCTCTCAACCTTCAATGCATTGCCCATCTTATGATTCCTCCTTAAAAAATATTATTCCAAAGATGAGGTAAGTCTACAATAATTTTGCGCCTCTTGTCAAACTAAAAAACAGGCCATAGCCCGCACCCCTTTTGTTTTTTTGTCTAATACCTCATCCTCACCCTGTAGGTAAGTTTTACCTCTTTGTCCTTTGGAACAGGGATATTAAATTCAGCAGTAAATGCCTCCGTCTTATTATACTCATGGGATGAACTAAGCATCTTCCAGTCTCCGGGGATCGGCTCAACAACCCTCACAACAACATCCTCCTTTTTATGATTTCTGAGTGATATCTCAAAACCTGCCTCGTAGGTATAAAGATTTTTATAATAGAGCTTCACCTCTTTGCCAACATATTTATCAAGAAGCTTTTGTGGATTAAGCAGGTCATATTCGTAGTTCTGTCCAAGTATCTGCAGGCTGTTATGATTCAGGAGTGATTTAATATAAACACTTGTTGGTATTATCTGTGATGCCACATCCATAAACCTCAACTCGCCAGTTCCAATTACAAGCCTTATCTCCCTCTGGTCTTTCACAAGCCCAAGATTTACATTATAAATTGTCAGTGCCACACCCTTCTGGTCATCCGCTCCGCTTGTTATAATCTCCTGCTTGTTCTTGCTCTTCTCTGCTGCTATTGCATTGCACGCAAGCCCTGTGAAGAAGAAAAACATTACGATGATTAAAAAAATCTTTGTTTTCATTTCTAAGCCCTCCTTTGAAAATGTGTTTTATACAAATGCAATAAGTCCTATTACATGATTGTGTAATGTTAATTTTTAAAATCCCCCTTAATCCCCCTTTTTCAAAGGGGGAAACTTTC
>CAKKST010000034.1 GCA_919903585.1 Nitrospiria bacterium
TTTGGTTGTCAAGGCCAAACTCATTGCAGCCTCCTGGTATTACCTACATTCCCCTATGCGGCGGCCTGTAAGCTTATAGTTGATATTCATTGGCTGATTACTCCTGTCCCTCGGGGTCATCTTCATCTGCATATTGCCTGTGTAACTGCTCCCCCTATAAGTAACCTCGCCCTGACCCTCTGTTACACCATCTTTATCCGCACACCGCATCTTCCATGTTGCCTTGCTGCCGATGATTTTCTGATCAATAATCTCGCACTTCTGATCCTTTTGGGCAGTATTTGGCACTATATCCTTTTTCGTCAGGCATTTAGTATCCTTGAAGTTCATCGGCGGCATTGGAAAAGGCCCTTCCATTTTCATCTCCACAGTTGTCTCCCAGTTGCCCTCCTGCATGTCCACCGCATAAGCCAAGGCAGCCGACATTATCAGCGCTGACAACAGCGCAAACATAAAAAACCTTACTCTCAGTTTTAAATTGATTTGTCTAATAAACATATTTTCCTCCTTATTTGTAACCCCCTATAGCCCCCCTTATTTATTTTCCCTCACAAAATTCGCAATGTCATCTGCAACCTCTTGGGCAGCAGATCTTAAGGACTTATCCTGCGCCTCGTGCCTTATCCTTGCGACCTCCTCCTTTGTCTTTGCATCAATTATAATAAGCTCTACTCCAATTGTAGGGTTGCCCTGTGTCCTTCTGAGAACACGGCCTGCCTTGGGTATAAAACCCATCCCTATCTTTTTCCCTTCATCACGCTCCTCAACCTTATAAAGGGCGCCCTTTATTATTAATGCGCCAGAATCTGATGGCTTCTTGCCAATCCTTTCAAAGGCTGTCTCAAAGTTAGACCTCATGCCCTTTTGAATATCCCTGTCTGACCTGTTTGCAATAGTCTCAAAGGACTCAATCTTTACGCTATTATATTTTCCAAACTTCACACCCTCTTTCAGATATATCCATTTAATGTCCTTGCCCTCTACCAGCCCTTCATAGTTTTTTATAAAACCAGTCGGCTCCTTCTTCTCCTTGTATTCGTCGCTGTCAACAAACTTATCCTTTTTTGCCCAGGTGTCTCCGCTAAAGAGTATTAATATTGCCATGATTACTGATGCTGCATATAAAAACCTTTTCATAAAAAACACCTCCTTATTTTATTAGCCAGCAGAGGCGGGTTTAAGACCCGCCTCTTTTGATCAATCACTTTATCGTCTCCAAAGCGGCGACTTCAGGGTATATTACAGAATCATTTCCAAAGAGGTTGTCATCCTCGCTGTTATCCACAAAAAGGATAGTGAAAAATTCTTAAAACGGCTCTAATAGGGGGAAGGGATCACCCCTACACCTCATAATGCCTATATCCCTATTGCCCTCTCCAGCCTTTTGATAATCCTCTCCTTCCCGATAATCTCTATCACCTCAAAAATCCCGGGGCTTACTGTGCTGCCTGTTATGGCAACCCGCACAGGCTGGGCAATCTGGCCGAGCTTCAGGCCCTTTTCATCTTTTAACTCATTGAATGACTTTTCTATCTCTGCATGATTAAAGGGCTCAACCTTTTTCAATCTCTCTATCAACTCTTTTAGAATCAGTTTATTCTCAGGTGTTAGAAATTTTTGCACTGCCTTTTCATCCCATTTAATATCATCTGTAAGAAAATATC
>CAKKST010000035.1 GCA_919903585.1 Nitrospiria bacterium
GTTAACTGTTAGGAGTTATAAGTTATTAATGCCTGCCTCTATCAGGCTTGTGGGACCCCTGAATTCCTAAACCCTTCCTTAAGCTTCTCCCATGTCCCCGAACATATCCTTCATCTCAAGGTATTTCATGAACTGGGTAAGCTGCTCCCTGTTGGTTATAATTATGCGCCCCTCTTTCCTGTCAATAATGCGGCTCTTAGCAATCTTATCTATAATCTTCTCTACATCCTCTGTTGTTATCCCGAGCATGCTTGCTATATCATCTGTGGTATTATCAATAACAACACCGCCCATTACTGTATCAATCCCCTTGTCCTTTGCTATCTTTGCAAGGAGGTTCACCAGCCTGCTTGTATTATCCTTAATCATAAGATTCTCTATCTGGTTATCAGCCTCCTGAAGCCTCTGGGATAGCTTCTTTATAATCCTCAGTGCAATCTCGGCATTTCCCCTTATCATTGTCTCAAAGGTATTTCGGTCAATCACCAGTATCTCGCTGTCTTCAATAAGTTCTGCTGTTGCTGACCTCGGCTTGTCATTCAGGATTGCCATCTCGCCAAAGAATTCCCCCTTTCCGATTACAGAAAGGGTCTTCTCTATATTCCTCACCTTCTTGCTTATCTTAACCCTGCCGCTCTGAATAATATACATCTCCTGACCGATATCCCCCTCACGGAAGAGCACCGTACCCTTGGGTATTGTCTTGCCAAATCTCTCAAATAAGTGGCCGCCATTGCTCATTATGATTCCTCCTTAACTTATAGAAACCTTAGCATTATTAATGTTTATATCTCCTGCCTCGTAGGCCATTAAAAAGGCCTCTACAACCTTGCCGTCAAACTGGGTGCCAGCGCTCTCCCTTAATTCTTTAAACGCCACATCCATGCTCAGGCTCTCCTGATACGGCCGCTCTGTTGTGATTGCATCAACGGTGTCTGCCACTGATATAATCTTTGCAATTATAGGGATTTCATTGCCGCAGAGGTGATCCGGATACCCCTTCCCATCAATCCTCTCATGATGATAACGCATACCGGGAATAACATCCTTCAATTGTTTTATATGCCCCATTATCTCCGAACCCCAGACAGGGTGCTTCTTTATCATCTCATATTCATCGTTATTTAGTTTATCCCTTTTTCTAAGTATGCTGTCCTCTATGCCAATCTTGCCTATGTCGTGAAGGACAGCGGCAAGCTTCAGCCTTTCTATCTCATTATCCATCAGGCCAAGATGTTTGCCAATTGCAAGGCTGTATTGTAAAACACGCTTTGTATGACCGCCTGTATAGGGGTCTCTCTTTTCAATGGCATCTGCAAGGGCCTCTGCAACGCAGAAGAAGGTGTCCCTCAATTCCTGATACAGTCTTGATTTTTCTATTGCAACAGCAACCTGATCAGCAAGTGATTTAAAGCCCTCCAGATCATCCTTTGTAAACCTTCCTCCTTTTAGCTTATTTATTGCCTGCAGGACGCCGATGATCTTTCCCTCAGATTTTACAGGGACACATATCATGTTCCTTGTAACAAAGCTGGATTTTTTGTCCGCGCCCTTAAAAAATCTCGGGTCATTCTGAACATCATCAATAATAACAGCCTCGCCTGTCTTTGCAACCCAGCCTGCAATCCCCTCGCCTATCTTAAGCCTTATCTCCTTTACCTTCTCGCCCTTTTCACCGAGTGCAACCTCAAAAAAGAGCTCGTTCTTCTCCGCATCAACAAGGAGGAGGGAGCCTACCTCTGATTCTGTAAGCCGTGTCGCTGCCTCAATGGCGCGCCTCCTGACCTCCTTCTGCTCCAAGGTAGAATTCAGGATAGTGCTCAGCGCCATCAGGGTTGATAGCTGCCGCACCTTATTTTCGTATTCAGCGTGATTCTTTTTTATATTGCCTGGATTATTATGGCGCACAGGCTTTTTTTTCTTTACAACTTTTTTTATTATAGCCTTTCTCTTTTTTACAGCCTTCTTTTTCATTTGAAACACCTTGCTGCGATCAAAGACTGATTCCGCCTTTAACCTCTCTCACAAAATCTGAAACAATCCTTACAAGGTCGGGGTTTCCGGTATTCCTCTCAATCAGCCCGACAATAGCGCTTCCAATGATAACACCATCTGCAAAAGAAGCAATCCTTTTTGCCTGCTCTGCTGTTGAGATGCCGAATCCTACTGCAATAGGCTTATCAGTAGCCTTTTTTATCCTTTTTACAGACTCCTCAACCTCTGTTGGGAGCGACTCCCTTGCGCCTGTAACACCTGTAAGAGAGACATAATAAATAAATCCTCTGGAAAGGGCGCTGATCATCTTTATCCTTTCCCTTGTGCTTGTAGGCGCAATAAGGAATATAGTATCCAGCCCAGCCTTCATTCCCTCCTCAATTATACCCCTTCCCTCTTCAGGTGGCAAGTCCGGGACAATAATTCCATCCACGGCTGCCCCAACCGCATCCTTAACAAACTCGGAAAGGCCATATTTAAACACAGGGTTATAATAGGTCATCAGGACAATGGGGACAGATGTCTCCCTTCTTAAATCCTTCACAAGCCCAAGTATCTTTCTTAAAGATACCCCGCCCTTTAACGCCCTGTATGATGCCCTCTGTATGATCGGCCCATCTGCAATTGGATCAGAAAAGGGAACCCCGAGCTCAATAATATCAGCGCCTGCCTTCTCCATTGCCATTACAAGCTCCCCTGTTTTATCAAGGTCAGGGTCGCCTGCAGTAATAAAGGGTATAAGGGCCTTCTGGTTTTTTTCTTTTAATCTCTTAAATGCCTCTTCTATCCTGTTTTGTTTTGTTGTTTTTAACCCTTGACCCATTACCCTTGACCCATTACCCATTATATCTTCTCCCCCATCGCCTTTGCTGCCTGATGCACATCCTTGTCGCCCCTGCCAGAGAGGTTTACAATTATAATCCTGCCTTTTGGCAGTTTGGGTGCGAATTTAATGAGATGCGCAATGGCATGGGCAGACTCAAGCGCAGGGATAATACCCTCCTCCCTGCTTAATAGCTTAAACCCTTCAAGCGCCTCCTCATCTGTTGCATAAACATATTCAATCCTCTTTTTATCATGGTAAAAGGCATGTTCAGGCCCCACAGCAGAATAATCAAGGCCGGCAGAGATAGAATGGGTTACTTTTATCTGGCCGTCATCATCCTGAAGGAGATAGGTCTTTGTGCCATGCAAAATGCCGATAGAACCCTCGGCAAAACGGGCAGCATGCTGGCCTGTTTCTATGCCGAGCCCGCCTGCCTCCACACCGATCATCTTTATTTTCTTATCATTGATAAAGGCATTAAACAACCCCATTGCATTGCTCCCGCCGCCAATGCAGGCAAGGAGATAATCCGGCATTCTTCCTTCTGCCCTGCGTATCTGCATACGCGCCTCCATTCCAATAATAGACTGAAAATCCCTGACTATCATAGGATAGGGATGCGGCCCGAGGACAGAGCCGAGGATATAGTGTGTATCCTTGACATTTGTTGTCCAATCGCGCATTGCCTCGCTTATGGCATCCTTTAAAGTCCTGCTTCCTGTATCAACAGCCGTGACCTTTGCGCCGAGGAGCTTCATGCGAAAGACATTAATCGCCTGCCGCTCCATATCCACAGAGCCCATATATACCTCGCAGGCAAGGCCAAACATTGCAGCAACAGTAGCAGTTGCCACTCCATGCTGGCCTGCGCCTGTCTCTGCTATAATCCTCTTCTTTCCCATTCTCTTTGCGAGGAGTATCTGGCCCAGTGTGTTATTTATCTTGTGTGCGCCTGTATGGCAGAGATCTTCCCTTTTTAAATATATCTTTGCACCGCCGAGCTTCTTTGTGAGCCTCTCTGCAAAATATAATGGTGTGGGCCTGCCTACATACTCCTTTAAATAATAATTAAGCTCCTGCTGAAATTTCCTGTCCCTCTTTGCAGACAGATATGCCTGTGTAAGCTCCTCCAGAGCAGGCATCAGCGTCTCAGGCGCAAACCTGCCCCCATATATCCCAAAATGTCCTGCCTTATCCGGCAAACCTTGAATCTTCATCTCCCCTTCTTTACCCTTTCAATAAAGGCCTTTATCTTCTGATGATCCTTCTTCCCTTTCGCACTCTCAACACCGCCTGAGACATCAACACCATAGGGCTGCACGATTCTAATAGCCTCTGAGACATTCTCCGGCGTCAGGCCGCCGGCAATAATTATCCTCTTATTAATTGCCTTTGCCTCCCTTGCAATCTCCCAGTTAAATATCCTTCCAGTGCCGCCCTTTAATTCCTTATCGTATGTGTCAAGGAGAAAGCCTGACACACTGTATCTTTTAATATCTATCAGGCTTTTTATATCCCTTACCCTTATTGCCTTAATGACCCTTTTACCAAAACTGCTGCAGTATTCAGGGGATTCTGAGCCATGCAGTTGAACCACATCAACATTGGATTCAGAGACAGCCCTCCTGACCTCCTCATCACCCTGATCTGCAAAGACACCAACAGTTGCCACAAAGGGCGGAAGCCTCTTTATTATATCCCATGCCGTCTCAGGGGCGACATACCTCGGGCTCTTCTTATAAAATACAAACCCGAGTGCATCTGCGCCTGCCTCTGAAGCAAACAGGGCATCCTCTAAATTAGTAATCCCACATATCTTGACAAAGGTCATTATACCTCTTCCGGCACAAGGCCGAGCAGTTCTTTTATCTTTTTTCCAATATCTGCTTCCCTCATCAGCGCCTCGCCAATAAGCGCTGCATCAACACCTGCCTTCTGCAGATGAACAAGGTCATATCTATTATTTATCCCGCTCTCGCTGACAATAACCTTTCCCTCCGGCATTTCATCTAACAAATTATATGTGGTATTTAAATCTATCTTAAAGGTCTTGAGGTCTCTATTGTTTATCCCAATAATTTCAGCCCTCGTTTGCAGCGCCTTTTCAAGCTCCTTTTTATCATGAACCTCAACTATGGCATCCATGCCCAGATCCGAGGCAAGGCTGAGAAATTCGCCTATCTGTGTCTTATCAAGGATGGATGCAATAAGCAGCACCGCATCTGCACCGAATGCCCGCGCCTCATATATCTGATATGCGTCAAATATAAAGTCCTTTCTGAGGATCGGGATATTCACTACCTTCCTTGCCATTGAAAGATTTTCTATGCCCCCGAGAAAATATTTTTCTTCTGTCAGAACAGAGATGGCAGATGCGCCATTTTCTTCATATATCCATGCGAGCCCCTGCACATTAAAGTCTTCCCTTATTATACCCTTTGACGGCGATGCCTTTTTTATCTCTGCAATCAGCCTTATCTGGACATCTTTTATTTTACCCCTGCTTACGGCATTCTTAAAGCCCTTTGTTTCAGGCAGGTCATTTATCCTTGCCTTTAATTCTGATAATGGAAGAGATGACTTCCTCTCCTTTACCTCAATCCTTTTATTTGCAACAATCTCATCAAGTATCAATTATAATCCCGCAGAAAAAATCTATCTTGAACTGTAGGGGCGAGGCGCTGCCTCGCCCTTTTTGGGCGACCCATCGGGTCGCCCCTACATTTTTACGAGGCCGTCATCATTGATTGGTAAACCTCTTCATCGCCTCCAGCTTGTTCATTGCAGCGCCGCTGTCAATAGACTCTGCAGCGAGCTTCACACCCTCTTTAAGCGTCTTTGCCCTGCAGCCTGCAACGATTGCAGCCGCAGCATTTAGCAATACAATATCCCTCTTAGGCCCCTTTTCGCCTGAAAGTATCGCCATTATTATCTTCGCATTCTCAGCAGCATCACCGCCAAGGAGGTCAACCTTCTTTGCCTTCCTTAAACCAAAGTCCGACGGCTTTACAGTGTATGTCCTTACCTTTCCGTTCTTCCCCTCTGATACCTTTGTTGTGCTTGTAATTGTGATCTCATCAAGGCCGTCTGATCCATGGACAACAAAGCAGTGGCTCGCACCGAGCTTCATTAATACCTTTGCCATTATTTCTGTAAGGCTGTGGGAATATACGCCGAGCACCTGTGCCTTTGCGCCTGCAGGATTTGTTAATGGCCCGAGGATATTAAATATCGTGCGGATGCCTATCTCCTTTCTTGGACCTACTGCGAACTTCATGGCCTCATGAAATAGCGGTGCAAAGAGAAAACCAATCCCTATCTCATTCAGGCACAGCTCAACCTCTGCAGGTTTGAGATCTATATTCACACCCAGCGCCTGAAGCACATCAGCGCTGCCGCATGCGCTGGATACAGAGCGGTTTCCGTGTTTTGCAACCATTAATCCTGTGCCTGCAACAACAAAGGCCGCTGTTGTGGATACATTAAAGGTCTGGGCCATATCACCGCCAGTACCGCAGGTATCAACCACCATGGAATCCTTTGCAGCAATCCGCGCTGCCTTCTCGCGCATCACCCTTGCAGCGCCTGTAATCTCATCTACTGTCTCGCCCTTAAACCTTAGTGCGGTAATAAATGATGCAATCTGGGCCGGGGTTGCCCCTCCTGTCATAATCTCATTCATAACCTCCTGCATCTCTTCTTCTGCGAGGTCCTCGCCATCAACCACCTTTGCAATAGCCTCTTTGATCATAATCGCCCCTCCCCTTATGCAGTTACACCCTTATCTATTTTTATTTTCAGAAAATTCCTCAATATCTCCATCCCCACCTTTGTTAAGATTGACTCAGGATGAAACTGCACGCCCTCTACCCTGAACTCCTTATGACGCACACCCATAATCTCCCCCTCCTTTGTCTCTGCAGATATCTCAAGGCAGGATGGGAGCGTCTCCCTTTTGATAATTAATGAATGATACCTCGTTGCCTCAAATGGATTTGGTATCCCCTCAAATATCGTCTTGCCGTCATGATATATAATGGATGTCTTTCCGTGCATCAATCTTTCTGCACGCACCACATCACCCCCAAAGGCCTCGCCGATTGCCTGATGGCCAAGACAGACACCGAGCATTGGTATCTTTCCTGCAAAGTATTTTATCACATCAATGGAAATCCCTGCATCCTTTGGTGTGCACGGGCCGGGGGATATAACAATCCTGTCAGGATTCAGCCTGACAATGTCATCTATCTTCAGCTTATCATTCCTGTATACGCGGATATCCTCGCCAAGCTCGCCAAGGTACTGGACGAGATTGTATGTAAAGGAATCATAATTGTCTATCATTAAGAGCATGTTAACCCTGCCTCTGCCATCTCTAATGCCTTTACCATGCCCTTTGCCTTATTTACAGTCTCCTGATGCTCTCTCACAGGCACAGAGTCAGCCACAATCCCTGCGCCTGCCTGAATATATGTATCCCTTCCCTTCATGATAACGCTCCTGATATTTATGCAGGTATCCATATCCCCTGAAAAGCTGAAATAACCAACAGCGCCTGCATAGGGCCCTCTCTTTGTCGGCTCAAGCTCGTCTATGATCTCCATTGCCCTTATCTTTGGCGCGCCTGACACTGTCCCTGCAGGAAAGCACGCCATCATCACATCAAATGAGTCCGTCCCCTTTTTAAGCCTCCCCTTTACATTGGAGACAATATGCATAACATGGGAATACCGCTCTATTGCCATCAGTTCATCAACAACCACACTGCCTGTCTCAGCCACACGTCCCACATCATTCCTCCCCAAATCAACAAGCATTATATGCTCTGCCCTCTCCTTTGGGTCTGCTAACAGTTCCTTTTCAAGCGCATTATCCTCATCCCCGGTCTTGCCCCTCCTCCTCGTGCCTGCTATGGGCCTTAATGCTATCTCGCCATTTTCGCATCTTACCAGAACCTCTGGTGATGAGCCTGCCATGGAAAAATCGCCGAGACGCAGGAAAAACATATATGGTGATGGATTGACTGCCCTCAATGCCCTGTATACATCAAGCGGGTCTGCCTTTACCTTTGCCTTAAACCTCTGGGAGAGGACAACCTGAAATATATCACCTGCCTTTATATATTCCTTGCCCTTTTCAACCGCCCCTTCAAAATCCCTTTTTGTATAATTGGAGGTCAGCTTTACAGCGCCCTTTGCAGCCCTTCTGCTATTGCTAATCCCCCTTCGTTTTAATCTGTTTATTATACCATCAATCTTCCTTTTTGCCTCATCATAAGCCTTTTTAACACCCTTTTCTTTGACAAAGGCATTTGATACTATTTTAATTCTGTGCCTTATATTATCAAATATAAGGAGCGTGTCTGTAAACAAAAAGACCATATCAGGGAGATTAAGAGAGGTCTTATCCCTTAGAGAGATATCCTCAAAATATCTTATCATATCGTATGACAGATAACCAACTGCCCCTCCAAAAAAAGGGGGAAGGCCGTCAACCTCCACCGGTCTGTAGTCCTTTAGCAGGTCTTTCAAAAGGAGTAATGGATTCTCCCGCGTCTCAATAGAACGGGTTCTACCATCCCTGATTATCTCAAAGCGCCCGTCCATTGCCCTTACAACAAGAAAGGGACTGCTTCCAATGAATGAATATCTGCCCCATTTCTCCCCGCCTTCCACGCTCTCAAGGAGGTAGGAGTATCTGCCGTCATCTATCTTTGAAAAGGCCGAGACTGGTGTCTCAAGGTCTGCTAAAATCTCTCTATATACAGGGATGAGATTGCCCTTTTTTGCCTTTTTGCAGAAATCCTCATACGAAGGGTTATACATCAAAACCTCTTAAAAAATTGATGAATCCCTGCCTACGAATGACAGGGATTCATCAAAAAACTATCATAATTAGCCTGAAGTGTCAAGCTTCACAGCATAAAGTCATAAAAATCCTTGACAGAACAGATACTTATATGTTAAATACTATAATCTTATAGTTAAGCTAATATGCAAGGAGGCAGTAAAAGATGTATGCAGTAGTTGAAACAGGCGGTAAACAGTATAAGGTCTCTCAGGGGGATGTCATCTCTGTTGAGAGATTAAGCGGTAAGGCCGGTGAAAAGGTCGCCTTAGAAAAGATCTTAATGATTAATGACGGGAATAAAACCGTAATAGGGAATCCTGTTGTAAAATCAGCAAAGGTGGTAGGAGAGATCGTTAAAGAAGGCCGCGGCGAGAAAATCATCGTCTTTAAGATGAAGAGGAGAAAGAACTACAGAAGGACAAGGGGCCACAGACAGACCTATACTTCTTTAAAAATCACAGAAATTACTGCGTAAAGTATTTTGGAGGTTTACAATGGCTCATAAAAAAGGTGTTGGTTCATCAAGGAATGGAAGGGACAGCAATCCACAGTATCTTGGCGTTAAATGCTTTGGCGGGCAGGTCGTCAAAGGCGGAAGCATAATCGTCAGGCAGCGCGGGACAAAGTTTCATCCCGGCAGGAATGTTGGACTGGGAAGGGATGATACCCTCTTTGCCAAGATTGCCGGCATTGTGAAGTTTGAAAGGGATGGAAGAAGCAAAACCTGTGTAAGTGTTTATCCGGCAGCTTAAGGCATATTAAAGATGGTCTTTATTAAGAGGGCGGTCATCCATTGACCGCCTTTTTAGTTTTTGGCAATCTCACCCTCCCCTTTCTCCCCTCCCATCAAGGGAGGGGAGACAAATGAGTCCCCTCTCCCCTTGTGGGAGAGGGTAAGGGTGAGGGGTGTTTTATGGTTAATGACAAATTATTCAGAAAACATATTATTAGTGAGGGCAAACAACCATCCAATTTGTTGATCAGGTAAAGATATATGTAAAAGCCGGTGACGGCGGCAGGGGCTGTATAAGCTTCAGGCGGGAGAAGTATGTGCCGCGCGGGGGACCTGACGGCGGAGATGGCGGTAAGGGCGGCGATATTATTTTAATGGCCTCAACCAACCTTAACACCCTCCTTGACCAGCGATACCAGCAGCAATATACTTTAAAAAGGGGCGGTGATGGAAGTGGCAAGAACCAGTATGGTAAAAACAGTCCTGATCTGATAATAAATGTTCCTGTTGGGACCCTTGTAAAGGATTACAATACAGGTGAGATACTCGCAGACCTTATAGAAGAAGGCCAGAAGGCCATTATTGCAAAGGGTGGAAGGGGCGGCAAGGGAAATGCCTTTTTTAAAACAGCAACACGGCAGGCGCCGCGATTTGCACAGCCTGGAGAAGAAGGCGGCGAAAAAGAGCTGCTCCTTGAACTAAAGCTCCTCGCAGATGTGGGAATTGTCGGCCTCCCGAATGCCGGGAAGTCAACCCTTATATCTGTAGTATCCGCAGCAAGACCAAAGATCGCAGGCTATCCCTTTACTACACTAGTACCGCATCTTGGCGTTGTGAAGGTCAGGCAGTACAGGAGCTTTGTTATTGCCGATATTCCGGGGCTTATTGAGGGTGCGCATAAAGGAAAGGGTCTCGGTTTTCAGTTCCTAAGACATATAGAGCGGACATCCCTGCTTCTTCATTTAGTGGACATATCAGAGGCTGCTGCTGAAGACCCTGTTAAAGATTTTGAGGTTGTGAATTCCGAGCTCAGGCTTTACAATCCCGAGCTTCTTAAAAAACCCATGATTGTTGGCGCAAACAAGATTGATGCAAAGGGATCAGGCGAGAGATTAAAGATGCTAAAGGATTATTGTAAAGAAAAGGGGCTGCCATTCTTTCCAATCTCAGCAGCAACAGGGGAAGGGGTTCCAAAGTTATTGAGCTATTTGTCAAAAGAGGTGGTAAAATTAAAAGGGAAAAAGACCCCTCCCCTTAATCCCCTCCCACAAGGGGAGGGGAGATAGGTATGAGCCCCATAGAGTCCCCCCCCTCCCTTGACGGGAGGGGGTAGGGGGAGGGTGAAATGTGGAATTTCTGATGAATAGAAAAAAAATCATTAAAAAGGCAAGGCGGATTGTAATCAAGATCGGGAGCGCTGTATTAGCAGGTGATCTGCATAGCGGCGTGGATGAATCCCTCTTTTCCAATCTGGCGAAGGACATCTCACATATAATAAAGGACAAGAGAAAGGTTATCCTCGTATCATCGGGCGCCATTGCAATCGGGATGAAGCGGCTCGGCCTAAAAGAAAAGGTAAAGAGCATCCCTGAAAAACAGGCAGTGGCAGCAGTTGGACAGGGGAGCCTTATGGCGCTTTATGACAGGGCATTTGGCACAGAAAAGATAAAGGTTGCGCAGGTGCTTCTTACACATAATGACCTTTCAGACAGACAGAGGTTCTTAAATGCAAAGAATACACTCCAGACATTGCTAAAATATGATGCTATTCCCATAATCAATGAAAACGATACCGTTGCAGTGGATGAGATAAAATTTGGCGACAATGACCACCTCTCTGCGCTGGTAACAAATCTCGTTGAGGCAGACATGTTAATAATCCTGACTGACATTGATGGCCTATACAATAAAGACCCTAAAAGATACAGGGATGCCGAGTTAATTCCTGTTGTGGATGATATAGATAAGTTCATTTCCGCAGCAGGAGGCGCTGGCGGCATTTATGGCACAGGCGGGATGCAGACAAAGCTTGAGGCTGCAAAAAAGGCAGCGCATTTTGGCGTGCCGACTATTATTGCCAATGGAAGGGAAAAATCAGTCCTTAAAAAAATATTTTCGGGTCAGGACATGGGGACATTGTTTTTGCCCCTTGAGGACAGGCTGACAAGCAGAAAACACTGGATTGCCTTTACAGCAAGGCCTGCCGGCAGCATAACGGTTGATGATGGCGCAAGAAATGCCCTGCTTAAAAAAGGGAAGAGCCTTCTGCCGTCAGGCATAAAGGGGATGGAAGGTGAATTTGATTCAGGCGATGTGGTAAAATGCACTGGCCCTGATGGGAGTGAAATCGGCCGCGGGATTGTAAATTACAGCTCTAATGAATTAAAAAAGATAAAGGGCTTAAAGACATCAGAGATTGAAAAGGCGCTTGGATATAAATATTTTGATGAGGTGATACACAGGGATAATTTGGTGATAAGATAAACCCCCTCACCCTTCCCTCTCCCCAAAGGGGAGAGGGTTTATTTTCTTCTTCCCTATGGAGAGGATTTTATTCTTTGTTTCCTCTCCCCACTGGGGAGAGGATTAAGGTGAGGGGGTAAAGGAGAACCGCTATGACCATAAAATCTGCCATATTAAAGATAGCGCAGGATGCAAAAGAGGCATCATTACGGCTTGCGAGGCTTAACACAAATATAAAAAACAATGCCCTTATCAGGATGGCTGATGAGCTTATTAAGCAGGCAGATGTGTTGAAGGAGGCAAATAAAAAGGACCTTCAGGATGCAAAGGATAAGGGCTTAAGCTCTACAATGATAGACAGGCTCACCCTAACCGACAAGGTCATAAAGGGCATGGCAGACGGTTTAAAAGAGGTTGCAGCGCTTACTGATCCTGTTGGTGAGATATTGAGGATGTGGAGGAGGCCGAACGGCCTTCTTGTGGGAAAGATGCGCATACCCCTCGGCGTTATCGGCATAATCTATGAATCAAGGCCAAATGTAACAGCAGATGCAGCAGGGCTCTGCCTTAAATCAGGGAATGCCGTGATATTGCGCGGAGGCTCTGAGGCGATAAACTCAAATATTGCCATCTGCAAGGTCTTGAAAGAGGCAGGCGCAAAGGAGGGTATTCCAGAGGCAGCTATCCAGCTAATCTCCACCACTGACAGGGAGGCGGTTCTGGAGATGTTGAAATTAGAGGAGTATATTGACCTGATTATACCTAGGGGCGGCGAGAGCTTAATCCGTTCTGTTGTTGAGAATTCTATGATACCTGTGATAAAGCATTATAAAGGCGTATGCCACATCTTTGTTGACAGGTCAGCAGATTTGAAGATGGCAGAGGAGGTCTGCTTTAATGCAAAGGTGCAGAGGCCTGGTGTGTGCAATGCTATGGAGACAATGCTTGTGCATAAGGCTGTTGCAGAGGATTTTCTGCCGATAATGGGCAAGAGATACAATGATGCAGGTGTTGAGCTTAGAGGCTGCAAGGAGACACAAAGGATTTTATCCTATGCAAAGCCTGCCACTGAAGATGACTGGTATGCAGAATACCTTGACCTGATACTCGCTGTAAAGGTGGTTAATAATATAAATGAGGCAATTGCCCATATTGCAAAATACGGTTCGCTGCATACAGAATCCATAATCACAAGGGACTACAACAATGCCCAGAGGTTTTTAAGAGAGGTGAATTCATCCACTGTGCTTATAAATGCCTCAACAAGGTTTTCTGACGGTTTTCAGCTCGGCCTCGGCGCCGAGATAGGCATCTCAACAACAAAGATACACGCCTTTGGCCCAATGGGGCTGGAGGAGCTGACCACAACAAAGTTTATTGTCTATGGAGATGGCCAGATAAGGACATAATTCAATGCGCATCGGCATATTAGGCGGCACATTCAATCCTATTCATAACGGCCATCTTAAGATTGCAGAGGAGGTTCTTAAAAGATTAGGTCTGGATAAGATACTATTCATGCCTGCATACATCCCGCCGCATAAGGATAAAGAAGGGATAATAGATGCCCGTCACCGCATTGAGATGGTAAGGCTTGCCATAGCGGATAATCCGGGGTTTGAGCTTTCCTTCATTGAGATTGAAAGGGGCGGGGTATCTTATACAATAGACACATTAAGGGAACTTGGGCATATATACGGCAAGAAGGCTGAGTTATTTTTTATTATAGGCATTGATGCCTTTCTTGAGATAGAGGCATGGAAGGATGCAGAGGCATTGCTTGCCTCTTGCAATTTCATTGTCATAATGCGGACATCTTTTCAGTGCAGGGATCTAAAAAAGATAACTTTGCTAAAGCTTCCTGATGACAAACTGACTGCAATGGACAAGGGTGAAATGGAATCTTTAAGGCTGCCCATTAAGGGCGGAAATTACCTCTATCTCCTTAATATCACCCCTGTAGATATCTCGTCTATTTCATCCAGGGATATTAGAAGCCGTATATTATCTCATAAAAATTTTAAATACCTCTTGCCTGAATCAGTAGAATTATATATAATTAAAAATAGATTATATGGCAAGTAGAACTTTAAGCTCAAAGAAAAAGGCCATCTTATGCGCAAAGGCGGCAAAGGATAAAAAGGCCGAGGATATAATAATACTTGATGTCAAAAATATAAGCTCCGTTGCAGACTATTTTATCATCTGTACAGCCGCATCCGGCAGACAGATGAAGGCGATCTATGAGAATATTGATGAGGCTGTGTCTCAGGAGGGAGAAGGCTTTCATCACATAGAGGGTCTGCATGATTCACGTTGGATGCTGATGGATTGCTACGATGTGGTTATCCATATATTTGATGAGGAAACAAGGGACTACTATAGTTTAGAGAGACTCTGGGGTGATGCGCCGAGAGTGGAACTGATACCAAAGGCCGCAAGGGTGCGGCATGTAAAGGCAGGTTAAATATATGGTTCGTTTTTACTTTATCCTTTTTGTTCTTCTGCTTATCATAGGATATGTATATTTTGATTCCTTAAACCCTGGATCCATTAATCTAATCCTCTCAAAGGATGTCTCCTATGAGCTAAGGATCCCCACCCTCATCCTTCTGTCTATCTCTACAGGCGCATTGATAGTTCTTGTCCTCGCCTTTATAAAGGATGCGAGGGATATCCTTGTAACATGGAAGGCCAGCAGGCAGCAGAGGAAGGAGGCAAAAATACAGGAGGATTATAATAAGGCAATAAGCGCCCTATTATCAAAGAAGAATCCGCAGGCGGTCCCATATTTCCAGAAGGTGCTCTTTAGAAATCCCAACCACACAGATGCGCTGCTGCATCTCGGCGATATATACCGCCTTGAAAAGAACTATACAGAGGCAATACACTATCATCAGCGGGCAAGGAATATTGATGAAAATAATATAGAGGCGCTTTTTGCCCTTGTAAAGGATTATGAAGAGGCAAGGAAGTATGAGGAGGCAATAAAAACGCTCAATTCTATTTTGGAGATAGACAAGACAAATGTCGCTGCCCTCCTGCAGGCGCGGGATATCTTCCAAAAGATGGGGAGATGGGAGGAGGCCTATGGCATGGCTGTCCAGATATTAAAAGGACCGTTATCTCTGCATGAGAAAGAGATAGAAAGAAAGAAGCTCCTCGGCATAAAGTATGAACTCGGCAAATCCCTTGCTGCATCAAAAAACCTTGACAGGGCGTTAAAAATATATAAGGGGATTATCAAGCTTGACAGGAATTTTATGCCTGCATACATCGGGCTGTGCGATATCCTGCTTGAAAGTGGGGAGAGGAAAGAGGCTATAGAACTTCTGGAGGATGCCTATGCAGCAACGAAGTCGGTAATCGTTCTGCATAAATTAGAGGATGTATATCTCAGCATTGACCAGCCCGAAGCGATAATTAGTTTTTACCAGAATGCCTTAAACAGGGATTCCAATAATCTTGACCTTAAATTCTTCCTCGGCAAGCTCTACTACAGGCTTGAGATGATTGATGATGCCTTTGAAATCCTCTCTGAGATTGACCCCACAGACAAAAACTTCCCTGACCTGCATAAGATTGTGGGAAATATATATCTGCGCAAGAACAATCCCGCTGCTGCCTCAGAGGAATTCAGGAAGGCAATGAATCTTTCCAAACAGGTGGTTGTCCCCTATTTCTGCAATGCCTGCGACTACCACTCAAATAACTGGACAGGCAAGTGCCCGAGGTGCGGGATATGGAATTCTTATATTGTAAATCTGGAAAAAACCTGTTAAACAAAGATGGCAAAGAGGCCAAAACCAGTAGTCCTTGCTATCCTTGATGGCTGGGGTATAAATCCAAAAAAAGAAGGCAATGCCATTGCCCTGGCAAATCTGCCTGTATACAATTCCTTATTAAAAAACTATCCAAATACCACTCTTAATCCCTGCGGAGAGGCTGTCGGCCTGCCAGAAGGCCAGATGGGTAATTCAGAGGTGGGGCATCTGAATATCGGCGCCGGCAGAATAGTCTATCAGGATCTGACGAGGATAGACAAGGCAGTAAGGGATTCCTGCTTTTCTAAGAACAGCGCCCTTGTTGATGCAATGATAAAGGCAAAGGAGAATGGCCGCTCCCTTCATCTCCTCGGCCTTGTCTCTGACGGTGGTGTGCACAGCCATATCAATCACCTCTTTGCGCTTCTCGGCATGGCAAAGGAGAACGGCCTGAGGGATGTCTATATCCACGTCTTTCTTGACGGCAGGGATACGTCGCCAAAAAGCGGCATGGGGTATATAAAACATCTTGAGGAATATTTAAAAAAAACCGGCAGCGGCAGGATTGCTACTGTAAGCGGAAGATACTATGCAATGGATAGGGATAAACGGTGGGATAGAATAGAAAAGGCCTACAATGCAATGGTCATGGGAGAGGGTGAAAGGAGTGGTTCGGCGCTTCAGGCAGCAGAAGAAAGCTATAAAAATGATATTGCCGATGAATTTATATTGCCCACTATTATTACAGATGACAAAGGCCAGCCAATGGCAGCTATCAGGGATAACGATTCTGTCATATTTTTTAATTTCCGCGCAGATAGGGCAAGAGAGATTACATCCGCCCTTATTTCAGAGGATTTTACAGGCTTCCAGCGCAGGATAAGGCCAAGGCTCAATATATTTGTGCCCATGACAAATTATGATGACAACCTTCACCTTCCAGCCGCCTTTCCGTCGGTTAAGCTCAAAAATATCCTCGGTGGGGTTATAAGCAGGAATGGCCTGAAACAGCTCAGGATTGCAGAGACAGAAAAATATGCCCATGTAACATACTTCTTTAATGGAGGCGATGAGAAGGCATTTGAGGGAGAGGAGAGGATTTTAATCCCATCTCCTAGAGATATTCCAACCTATGATAAAAAACCTGAGATGAGCGCCTATGAGCTTACGGATGAGGCAGTAAGGCAGATTGAAGCAAGAAAATACGACCTGATTGTTCTGAACTATGCCAATGCAGATATGGTTGGCCATACAGGGATGCTAAATGCAGCAATAAAGGCAGTGGAGACCGTTGATAAATGCCTCGGCAGGATATTGGAGGCAGTAAAGAATATTGGCGGCATCCTGATTGTTACTGCTGATCATGGCGATGCTGACCAGATGGTTGACTATGAAACAGGCCAGCCGCATACAGCGCATACAATGAATCCTGTGCCTTTTATTGTTATAAATAGTGTAGGGGTTCAAAATTTTGAACCCCTACAGCTCCGGGAAAAGGGCATATTCGCGGACATAGCGCCCACCATCCTTGAGCTGATGGACATTGAAAAGCCGGATGAAATGACAGGGGTGTCGCTAATTGTAGGGGCGAACCTTGTGTTCGCCCTGCATCCCCCTCTTTCTTAAAGAGGGGTTAGGGGAGATTGCATGACAAGGCATATAATGTTACTATAATCCCCCTTAGTCCCCCTTTAGTAAAGGGGGAGTTTTTGTAGGCACGGTTTTAACCGTGCCTTTTGCACGAATAAATTCGTGCCTACAAAGGAACCTGTCCTGATCTTCATTGGTGAGATGAGGGCGAACACAAGGTTCGCCCCTACTGCAATCGTGATTGGGGATGCTAATGATACACGGCTTTGCAAAAAACCTTCTGAATTTCCTCATTCCCCCAACCTGTCACATCTGTAAATTGCCAATAAAGGAATACGATAATCCCTATATCTGCCGCATCTGTTGGAAGAAAATCAGGTTTATAGACGGCCCTGTATGCCCGCGCTGCGGCATTCCCTTTAAATCATCCGTTACATTAATAAGGAGCCCTGATTATCTCTGCGGCACATGCAGAAAACAGAAATTTTATTTTACTAAGGCCTCTGCCCTCGGTTACTACGAAGGGACGCTATCCGAGGCCATTCATATCTTTAAATATGAGAAAAAACAATCAATGGCAAAATACATGAATAGTTTAACATCAGACTCATTAATCGGGAAACTGAATGTCATGCTGAACTCGTTTCAGCATCCAATACCCTGTCGCGAGACCCTGAACCAAGTTCAGGGTGACAGAATGCACTTTGACAACAGTCTTATAGTTCCTGTCCCCCTTCACAAAAAGAGGCTTAATGAGCGGGGTTTCAATCAATCGCTTTTGATCGCCCATCATCTATCAAAAAGTCTCAACATTCCACTTTCAATAGATGGCCTTCAGAGGGTCCGCTGGACAAGGCCGCAGATAGAACTGAGCAGGGAAGAAAGACTAAGGAATGTAAAGGGGGCATTTGCTGTAAGGGATGGTATATCATTTAAGGGAAAGAAGCTGCTTCTTATTGATGATGTTTATACAACAGGCGCTACTGTGAATGAATGTGCGAGGATGTTAAAAAAGGCAGGGGCAAAAGAGATAAATGTCTTTACCATTGCGAGGGTTGGCAGGTAATTAAATTTCACCCTCCCCTATCCCCTCCCATCAAGGGAGGGGAATCTTATAGTTCCCTCTCCCCTTGCGGGAGAGGGTGAGGGTGAGGGGTAACTCCATTTACGGTTTTATATATGCATATCCCTCACTCTGGAGCTTTGCAAGCTCAGCAACGCCTGAGGGGACAATATCCGAATCCTTTAGCTTTTCATTACCCACAAAAAGCTCATCCTTATTCAGCTTCTGCCTCTGTATCGTAATATTGCATACGCCAATCTTTACACCCTGCTTTTTCAGGTTCTCCACCCTTAAAAAATTGTCATCCTCTGTCTTGCCCTTTTGCAGCATTGTCAACCCTTGTCCGTGAAGGACAGCAATTATCTCCACATTTTCCTTGCCAACTGCCTCAAGGTGATTCTGGATATTTATTAGTCCTGCCTTGTGAATCTTCTGGTCATCTGAGTTAAAATGATAAACCACCTTGACCTTCTTGCCCTCTCCTGCCTCTGCTGGCGCTGAAACAAAACTGATTAATACAAACAATACTGCTGCTGTGATTAAAAGATTTTTCATACCTCACCCTCCTCTTTTTGATTAGTTTAAAAATAGCATTTATTTGCGGAAAAAGATTTGTAATATGGCTATGAGTGATGCCAACTGACCTATCCAGAATAAAAACATCCATTTAATAATATCTGAACGTGTCCTTTCCATTTCTGTCCTAACCTTTTCAATCTCTATCTTCAATTCGTTAATGTCTTCTTTGGTTGCAGTCCTCAATTCATTAATGTCTTCTTTTGCTGCCATCCTCAATTCGTTAATGTCAATCTTCAATTCATTAATGTCTTTTTTGGTTGCCATCTTCAATTCATTAATGTCAATCTTCAATTCGTTAATGTCTTTTTTTGTTGCAAGAATATCCTTTTTTTCTTCAAGTTCTTTGCCAACTTTGGTTTCTATATATTCAACTAAGGTTTTTGCCTCTTTTTCTCCAAGCTTGCCCTTCAATATCTCATATAATTCAATCTCTGCAATCTGCATTAAAAACCCCTTTATGTGGTTAGGTTATTAACGGTCTCGTAATTGTAACTGCATAATATTTAAAAATCCCTCCTGCCCTCCCTTTGTCAAAGGGAGGATTTATCCC